>CAKUKW010000122.1 GCA_934663885.1 uncultured Tidjanibacter sp. | reverse complement strand
TCGTCACCGCTCATCCACGGAGAGTAAGCATAACCGATACCTCCGTTGCGGTCGAAGCCCATAAGCGCAGGATTGTGGAACATCGAAAATACCCCGTAATGAGATGCGGCTCCTGCAGTACCCATTGCGGCAGAACGGGCGTCGGGAGTGATCGTAAGGAAATTGGCGGCGCCCGTATCGACTGCTTGCGAATAAGCCGGTACCGCGAAAAAAGCGGCCAGTAAAGAAAGTATGACTAATTTTTTCATAAGATTAATTATTAACGTTTTACTGATTATATTTCTTCCATTTGCTGCCTTGAATAAAATATGGCGTGATTAAATTCCTACAATACCGAATTAGTACTATCCGTCCCGGCAGGCGGACTACATGTATGTATACTATTAAACAGACTCAATGCCAACCTCATTTTACAGCCGTAAAGGCCGCATGCAATTAAGCGGATATGAAATCCTAAGCAGGGGTCGGAACCGTGAAGAGTAATACATAAACTTTAATTTTCATATCGGAACCCTCTACCGAGGTTTAAAGATAATTAATTTTCGCCTTAAAATAAAAGATTCTTTAAAGTCCGGTGGTTTTGGTAAACTATTTTTTATTATCTTTATCTAAAATAGGTAATATTCCAAAGTTTAAATTTAAAAAATACGGAGTCATGAAAAAACTTTTACTTTTATTGATTGTATTCTTTCCCACCCTTGCTTTTGCACAGCAACTCAACACGCTTTCTGCTGCTGATAATTTGCGTCTGGATGTAAAGAACATCAAGAGTATGCGTAGCTTGGATGACGTCAAGGACTATTACGACGGCTCTATCCTGCTTTACAGCGACTGGCAGCCCGCAGTGATAACAATGAAAACGGGTAAGGAGGAGCATAAGATGATGAACTATTTCATTTATGACAACAGCCTTATATATCTACAGGGGCGCGACTCCATCATAACGCTTGCACTTACCGACAGGATAAAAGATATCCGGATTGGCAACCGGCTTTTCGAGATGGTAACTTATACCGATCCTAAAAATGAAGCCGTTAACACAGGAGTTTTCGAAGTCCTGTACAAGGGAGAGCCAATGTCGATAGTCAAGAAGTATAACATGGAATTTAAGGAAGGGCAGGATGGAAGCGGATACAAGGAAGCGACAAGGCCCGCCATACTGACCAAGTCGGCATTGTACTATCAGCCGATAGGCACTACTTTCTCCTACCCTGTACCGGCAAAGAAAAAAGAATTCTATTCCATATTCGGAGATAAAGCGAAGGAAGTCGAGGCTTATGCCAGAACCCATAAACTGAAGATTAACGAAGAGGGAATCATCAGAATGGCACAGTATTATAACTCCCTTAAATAGGTTTAACGGCAATAATAAATATAATACGGCCCGTTATATATACGGGCCGTATTGCTTTTCAAGGGTCACTATCGCACGAAGCGCACGGTATAGATAGAGCTACCGGCACCTTAAAAAAAAGTATAACCGTCTGCTTACTAATAATTTATTATGAAAAAAATTGTTTTATTGATTTTTATGTCCGGTATGGCCTGGTCTGTATACGGCCAAACTGATATGGGCAGTATTAATAACGCTGAGAATTTCAGGTTTAATGTCAAAAGCCTAAAGAACATTAAATCGTTCGAAGATATCAGCCAATATTTCGATGGCTCCGTGTTGCTGCTCGACGATTGGGGCGAGGGTGTCATAACAATGAGCTCTGAAAAAGAAGAGCACCGCTTGATGAATTATTTCCTTCTGGATAACAGCCTGGTGTATAAAGATGATAAAGATTCCATCCTTACATTTGTATATAGCGACAGGATAAAAAATGTATTGATCGGCGGCAGGAAATTCGAGATGATAACTTATATGGACAAGAAAGGGGAGAATGTAGAAACCGGAGTTATGGAAATAATGGTGGAAGGCAACCCTCTGGCGCTGGCAAAGAAATATGATGCAGTGATAAAGGAAGGGCAGGACGGAAGCGGTTATAAGGAGGCCACCCGCCCATACATCGAAACAAAGGCACAACTATTCTATAAGCCCGGAGACGGAATTTTCACTCCTGTGCCTTCCAGGAAAAAAGATTATTACTCTATATTCGGCGATAAAGCGAAAGAGGTAGAGGCTCACGCCAAACAGAATAAACTAAAAATAAACGATATGGGCATTGCCGCAATGTGTGAATATTATAATTCGTTATTTTAATATTACCCATTTTATATTACTAATAGAAAGGGCTGCCTTGAAGGCAGCCCTTTCTATTTATAGTTTGTTTCTCTTTAAGAGTCGGACTTACTTACCTTCCCTGATGGTAATAGTAGCCTCTCTCGGTGTCAGTGTTTTCAAATTCGTATTGGAAATATCCACGAGGTCCAATTTCAAGACTTTGCTATCAAACCCATCTTCAATATTAAGAATTTCGATACGAACGGTATCCACATTATGAGTTGCGTTGAAAGAGAAATTCTTTGTTGTAAGAACATAATGAACATCCGCTACCGCAGTTGTTTCTGCTGCAACAACACCGACAGTAACTTCGGAACTCAACCCTGTTTCCGAAGAAAGATATATCGGAATCTTCAATTCGGATACTTTGTTGTCGGTAACGGTGAAAGTATTGCCTTCGAATGCAACAAATGCCCACTTATCGTTGAATTTACTGTGGTACTCATTGGCACAGCCCATAAGCAGTGTAGCCAACGCCAGTATTGCTATGTATTTAATCTGTTTCATATGCTAATCAATTATTAATATCCCGGATTTTGTTGTCCCTTCATCGCCGTGTTCAGGTCTATTTCGGTTTTAGGTATAGGCCAGATAAACCTGTGGTTGTTCGGCTCGATTGTAACGTTGGAAAGATCAGGGTTACTGTTTACCAAAATCGTACTTTGAACGTCCCCGCGTGAAAAACCGAGTCCCCAACGTTTAAGGTCGAAGAAACGATGACCTTCACCATAGAATTCCCTGTATTTTTCGAGTTGGATTTCCCCTAAAAGAGTGCTTCCGCTATAGTTAGTCGTTGCCCAACCTTCGATACGACTCGCACGAAGTTCATTCAGGTACCTGTTGGCTTCGCTTTCGTTACCTGCCATGTAATACGCCTCGGCTGCGACAAGATACATTTCCGCAAGACGGAAAGGTTTGCCTTTATGCCTGTACAGAGAGAATGCACCTTCCTGAATTACAGGATTGCCGGGATATTTGGTAAAGAAATAAATATCATCCGTACCATAGCCTGAAATATTAAAGGTCTTAAGGTCGAAATAAGCAGGAAAACGAATGTCGTTCTCAGCATCGAATGCATCGATACCCTTCTTAGTAGGGAAGAACTGGGGCCTTAAGCCCGGATTTTCGGTGTAAGACATGAAATAACGGCCCGGGGTGCCGGTTGCATCCTGCGAATTAGATACTTCGAGTATCATGAGAAGCTCGCTCTGGGTTTTGCTGTAAACTACCCCGTCCCATGCTTCGGTTACACCGTCAATATTATTATCCATAGCCCACATTCCTTTGAAAGCTTCCCTGTCGCTGGTCAGCGAGTATGTGCCGGAACCGATCACTGCAGCGGCTTCCGTAGAGGCAGTCGTGTAGTTACCCATATCAAGGGCTACGCGTGCTTTGAACGCCTTAACCACATCGCTGGTCAGGTAAGCATTGCCCGATTTACCAGCCGTCGTAACTTTTGAGGTAGCGACTTCGAGGTCGGCCAGTATAAGATCATATACTTCCTGTAAAGTAGACCTCGGAATCATATTATTGGGAACATTCCAGGGCTCGGTAAGCACCATGAGCCCCGTATTGGCGTTACCAGCCGTTGAAGAATCATACTTCTGGCAGAACCGCCTGGCGAGATCGAAATAATACTGAGCCCTGAAGAAATGAGCTTCGCCGTAGTACAGGTCGACCAAAGACTTCTGTGCATTTGTAAAGTTTGTAACATCGAGCGCGTCGATACCCTTAATGAGGAAGTTAACTTCATTGATGTAGCCATACCTTGCGTACCAGTAATCCTCTATATCACCGTCTCCCGGCTCAATGCTCCAGCGCAGGAAACTGGAATAATAGTTACCAAAATTTGAAACAGGCTGAAAATAATCGGTACCGTAATCTCCGTACAGCATTGAAGCTCCGGTGTAAATACCTTTCATATAGTAGTAGTGCATCGTCCTCAGACCTTCTACGTCGGAGAAAGTTGTAATCTCGGGGACTATCTCATCATGCGGGTACTTATCCATATTGCAAGAAGAAATGAAAGCGGCAGATAAGAGAACCCCTAAAGCCATAAGAGCTATATATATTTTTTTCATAATTCTTTAATAATTTAGAATGTTAGTTCTACGCCAAAAACAATCTCCCTGGAGTTAGGGTAACGGAACTGGGAGCCGTTTGTATCGGCTTCGGGGTCAAGTCCGTCGTAATTAGTAAATGTAAATAGGTTACGTCCGGTAAAATAAACCCTGGCACCCTGGATAACCCCATTTGTGCGGGACATCCAGTTTGAAGGAAGTGTATAGGAAAGAGAAAGGTTCTTGAGTCGCAGGAAAGCCGCGTTACTGTAAAGGCTGGTGTCGAACTGGAATTCAGTACCCTTTTTCGGGACTTCAGTTATCTGGCCCGGGGCGGTCCATATATCCATCATCCACATCTCACGGTTCGAACCGCTTAATGCCGTTGAAGAGTTCCTGGAATACACATATTCATTAAGCCACAGATATTTCGGCCCGCACCATACGAAGTCGACTGCGAGGCTAAGGTTCTTCCATGTGAAAACGGTTCCGAAACCACCGGTCCAGTCGGCATACCTGTTCATGTTGGTAACCACAGCGTGGTCATCGCTGAACTCCTTGGTCATATTGCCGTCCTTGTCAAGCCAGATAACAGATCCGTCGTGCGGGTCGACACCTACGCGCCTTACCTCAGAGAAAGTACCAAGGGGCTGTCCGACTTCCAGCTTAAGTCCGGTGCTTCCGAGCGAATATTCCTGAAGACCGTTGAAAAGCTCCATCACCTTATTCTTGTTATAACTTGCGTTGGCGTTTACACCCCAATAGAAATCTTTATTGGATATGATATCCACGGATACGTCTAACTCAACGCCGCGGTTACGAAGACGGCCTACGTTGACGTCGCCCGAGGTGAAACCTGTCGATGCCGAGTAAGGAACATCCATAAGCATATCGAGAGTAGCCCTGTTGTACCAGTCTACCGCAATGTTGACCCTGTCGAACAGACGTGCCGTGAGGCCGATGTTAAACTGAGCTACGGTTTCCCATGAAAGGTCGGTGTTCCCGGGTTTTGTAAGGTACATACCGTTGGTTCCGTTATAGCTATATGCTGAACTTGAACTCATAGCAGATCTCCACTGGTAGTCACCAAGGTTTGCGTTACCGGTTTCGCCGTAGTTAACCCTGAGCCTCATCATATCGATAGCATCCACATCCGTCAGGAAGTTTTCCTTCTTAAGGTCCCACATACCGCCTACAGAGTAGAAGTTACCCCACCTATTGCCCGGGCCGAACCTGGAGGAGCCGTCGCGCCTTACCGTAGCACTAAAGAAATACTTGCTGGCGTAGTTGTAGTCGGCCTGCAGGAAGTATGAATTAAATACATATTCGTTAATGGCTTCAGACACCTCAGCAGTAGTTTTTAAACCATTGGAAAGGGTTATCATGCGGTCGTCGGTCAGGCCCTGTACGGACGCGCCAACACCCTGGTACTTATAAACGATGGCCTCCTGTCCTAAAAGGAAACTAAGGTTATGGTTTTCACCCAAAGTGAATTTATAGTCAATGGTATTGGTGGCTGAAAGAGTCCATGCTCTCCTGAAGGTCCTTGAACCCGAACCGTTACCGATGCTACCCTGGTAAGAGGGGTATGTCGTCGCCTCGTTGAGCCGGTCATAAGCGTCCATCGCCTGAACCGCTTTAATCGTCAGCCCCTCGATAGGACGCCAATCTTCATAAAAACTACCGTTGATTGAAACCTGCCTGTATGTACTGGGATTATTGTCAAAGTGGTAAAACATGTCATACCATCCCCAGGGATACTTGTCATAACGCGCTCCGTATACCAACTCACCGTCGATTATCTCGTATGCGTAAGGGCTCCTGTAAGGAAGCTGCTCGTATATTTCACCCGTAGGAGAGTTAAGATACCAGCCTGTAACCGTACTTTCAGCCTGCAAAACCGAAATGGAGACATTCGAGCCGATGCGGAAATTCTTCCTGATGTCAGCATCTATGTTAGAACGGAAATTATACCTGTCCATCGAAGAGCGGATACTTGTACCCTGCTTGTTGTAATAACCGAACGAGAAA
>CAKUKW010000121.1 GCA_934663885.1 uncultured Tidjanibacter sp. | reverse complement strand
TCCATATCCAGCGGCAAGCCATTCTGGAGGCAGTATATCAGGCGGTAATCCATGATAAAATCCATTCCGCCGTGTCCGCCGACCTCCTTGGCTTTCTCTTCGATATCTATCGCTACCGGGTGTTTGTATTTCTCCATCAGCGCCAGGTAAACCTCGCGGGGGACGAAACTGTGGGAATCAAGTTTTTCATGATCGGGGGCGATATCTTTCGCGAACATATCCGATTCCAGTGCAATGCCCGAAACGGGGTATTTGTTGGCAAACCCTTTCGTGCCGCTAAGCTGGTACATGCGGTTGTAGGGGCGCGGCGAAACAACATCGTGCTCTATAAGTATCGATTTACCCTTTTCGGTACGGATCATGGTCATGGTATGGTCGCCGTTACGGAAATCTTTTACCTCTTCCCCCGTGGTCTCTTTCAGAAAAGCGGGGTTTTGGAGCGGCTTGGTATCTACCGAAACAAGGTAGTTAAGTTTATCGCCTCGGTGGATGTTCATCGCCAGGCAGACCGGCCCCAGGCCGTGGGTAGGATAAACGTCACCGCGATGGTTACGATTGTAATCCATACGCCAGTCGTTCCAGTATTCACCCCAGAATTCGCGCAGGTTATGGATATAGGCGCCTTCGCCGTGGATTATCTCGCCGAACAATCCTTGCTGCGCCATATTGAGCGTAGTAAGTTCGAAAAAGTCATAAACGCAGTTCTCCAACTGGATGCAATGTTTACGCGTCTGTTCGGAAGTGTTCACCAACTCCCATATCTCATCCATCGTCATCGCCGCGGGAACCTCTATCGCAACGTGCTTGCCGTCCTTCATGGCCTGTACTCCCATCATGGCATGGGTTTTCCAGTCGGTGGCAATATATATAAGGTCGACGTCGGGGAGGGCGGTCACTTTCCGCCATGCGTTCTCGTCTTCGTAAAACTCCATAGCCTTCGGGAAACCCCTGTCTATGAGTATCTCGTTGGTTTTTTCGACATTCTCTTTTACCATGTCGCAAAGGGCCACTATCTCGACTCCGGGAATGTTCGTCATTCTGTAAACGGCCCCCGGACCGCGCATCCCGAGACCGATAAAGGCCACCCGCACGGTAGGAATCGGCTCAGCGCGGAATTGAAGCATATCCTCCTGCCCAGCGGGCCTTTGCGGAACTTGCGTACTGATAATTTTTCCAGAGCCGCCACAGTTGCACCCGGACAGAAGAAGCATCGGCAAAACTGCCAGTAAAAGTAGAATCTTTTTCATGGTATCGTTTTTTAAGGTCATTCTCCAAAATCCACTGCAAGATACAAAACTCAATGCTTATATTAAAATAACGCAGCCGCAACTTTTCATTTTTTGACATTCGGCTAAAAACATGCCGGCTGTTTCGAATGCTAAGTTTGGCACTGCTATGATAAGCGAAAAAATCATTAACTTTGCGCACTTAAAAAAGTAGAAAAGCTATATATGGCAGACAACAGCATACTTGGCAGGCTCGACGGCCTGAAACTCAAATTCGAAGAGATCGGGCAGCAGATGACCGATCCGGAAGTAATTGCGGACATGAAGAAATTCGTGTCCCTGAACAAGGAATACAAGGAACTCAAACCTATAATAGAAACAGCAGACCGCTATAAAACGGCGGCAAATAACCTACAGGAGGCTAAATTCATCCTCGCCAACGAGAAGGACGAGGACCTGCGGGAAATGGCGCGGGACGAGGTAGCCGAAACAGAGCCTCTTATCGAGCGGCTCGAAGAGGAGATAAAACTACTTCTTATCCCTAAGGACCCGCAGGACGAAAAGAACGCCATCGTGGAGATACGCGGCGGCACGGGTGGCGACGAGGCGGCGATATTCGCAGGCGACCTGATGCGCATGTATACCAAATTCATCGAAAATAAAGGCTGGAAATATGAGGTGACCAATATGTCTGAAGGCTCTTCGGGCGGGTTCAAGGAAGTGGTGATGAAAGTTACCGGCGAAAATGTATACGGGACGCTGAAATACGAATCGGGGGTCCACCGCGTACAGCGCGTACCGCAGACCGAAACCCAGGGGCGCGTACATACGTCGGCAGCATCGGTGGCGGTACTTCCGGAAGCCGAGGAGTTTGACATAGAGTTGAATATGAACGACATCCGGAAAGATACATATTGCTCTTCGGGCCCCGGCGGGCAGTCGGTTAACACGACCTATTCGGCCGTACGCCTGACGCATATACCTACAGGTATAGTCGTTCAATGCCAGGACCAGAAATCGCAGCTAAAGAACTTCGATAAGGCGCTCGAAGAGCTCCGCACCCGCATATTCAACCTCGAATACCAGAAATACCTGGACGAAATAGCATCCAAGCGTAAGACGATGGTTTCGACCGGCGACCGCAGCGCTAAGATCCGTACCTACAATTACCCGCAGGGCCGCATCACCGACCACCGTATTAATTATACTATTTACAATCTTTCGGCTTTTATGGACGGCGATATCCAGGATGTGATTGACAAACTGCAGGTTGCCGAGAACGCCGAGCGCCTAAAAGAGAGCGAGTTGTAACTGATGTCGGGACGCGGACGGTATCTCCCCGCGCTTTCCCGCACAGGCCTGTGGACGGCCTGCGGACTGCGGTCGATGCATTCAGTCTGACGGAACCGGCTTCGGTTGCCGGGAACGCAGAACGCCTTAAGGAAAAACCTTAAGCCATTTGCAATAATTTAATAGCGGAAAAGATGTAATGTCAGAATCTTTTTCCGTATCTTTATTGTCATCATCAACCTCCTCGGTCCGTCTAAAATATACCAACCGGGAATTACCTATATAAACCTAATCCGAATCTTATGAAAAAGTATTTATTCATTTTGACCTCCGCGCTGATGGCTCTGGCCGTATCGTGCGATCGTGACCCCAAACCGGAAAATGAAAGGGAAATTTCCTTCACTTCCGCTTCCGGAGAATACCTTGGGGACCTTTACGGAAAGGGGACCGGGAATTACATCGTGACCCTGCGGAAGGGCACTTTCGATGAAGCGGGAAAACCTGCCGGGGAGGCTTATGAACTCATCCTCGACTGCTTCTCCGATCTCGCTGAAGACGCCTCGAATAAAATCCTCAAACCAGGCATATACAGCCTTGGGAATATAAACAATGCCGCTTCCGGAACATATGCTCCGGGCTCCGGCAACGGAAGCGGAACCGTACTGATCGAATATGTTGCTGGCGGGATAAAAAAGATCCATCCCATAGAAAGCGGCACTTTTGAAGTTTCGCTAACGGGAAGTTCATACTCCATCTCCGCGCAGCTTACCGATACGGATAATATATTAACAAAAGGAAGCTATAGCGGGAAAATAGAATTTACGGATGAAATACCTTCGACCGTCCTCGTTTTTGAAAACGCAAGGGGAGAATATTACGGCGACCACGCTCAAGCGGGAACAGGCAATTTCCTGTTGTACCTGTATAACGGTGAACTGGATCCGGAAGAAGAACTTGAACCTCCTTTCAAAGCCTTAATAATCGAGGGATACGCCGGCCTGCCCGCCGATCCGGATAATTTCTCCATTACACCGGGAACATATACGTATGACGCTGGGGACAAAGGGGACAAGTTTACATACGGATCGGGGATTTTCGTCTCGCAAGAAACGGGCGGTCAGGAAAAAAGGATAGAAATTACCGGAGGCACCATTGAAATAACCCTTTCCGGGGATATATATACTATAAATGCGAACCTGGAAGGGGCGGACGGCTCCAAAGATTTGGAATACAAATATAGTGGCCCGATCAGGTTTGCCAATGAAACCGAACCTCCGCAAACGGTCACGACCTTCGAAAAAGGTACGATCGGATACTACGGTCATTACTTCGCCAGCAACGGCGGCAACAGCCGTATAATACTTTACAACGGTACGCTGACGGACCAAGGCGTCCTGCCGCCGTGTGAAATACTCTATATAGAAACTTTCTCTGAATTGCCGGACGATCCGTTCGAGTTCTCACAGCCGCCGGGAACTTACACGTTCGATTACGACGCTTACATAAACGCTACGCCGTTTACTTTCGGCGGACAAAATATAGGCTCCTATTGCCATATTATGGACGAAGACTATAATGAACAAATCATAGAGATTAGGGGAGGGGTCCTGGAAATTTCATTCTCTGAAGGCATATATACCATCACGGCTAACTGTATAGGCGTCGAACTGTTAACGAATACGGTAATGACGGATCTCGTATACAAATATTCGGGGCCGCTCGAAACGACCCATGATCCCGCAATAAGGCTGTTCCCTGATTTGATCTTCGGGGAATTTTACGGCGACATTGGTCATGTGGAAAAAATGGATGTAACTTTCTCTACGCTAAAAGGGGGCGACGACGGCAATATTACCAACGGATACGAACTGTTCCTGGAGCTTTTCGCTCCCTACGCCGAAGGTCCCGGGAGACCCTTTATCGTAACCGGCACATATAATCCCGCTTATGGAGACAGGCCCGGCGAATTCGAATTTTTGCCTGGATCCGACGATGGAGCAGGAAACATAACAGGCTCCCATATCATTCATTACAGAAACGGCGTGGCTACAAAAATGGCATTCGTGGAGGGATATTTCTACGTAACATATTTAGGCTATGATCCGTCAGGCCATTTTTATTACCTGCGCTACGAGGGATACACGGATAACAACATATACGTTTACGGCGGATTCGACGGAGGAGGGGTTAAAATCGAAGACCTTTCAGGGACAGAGGGCTCGCCCCGGCATCCATACGGATCCGTAGTAAAAAACTCTGAACCTGACAAAAAGGAGCCGGGAGCCAAAAGAAATATGCCGGGCGGTATGGATAGGGACCGCATCCATGTGGTCCGGGAGCGCGTCGGCAAATAAAGACAGTCGTTTTTCGGCTCCTAAAGAAATTAAAATAATGGCAAGGGAACGGATATTGAGGTCCGTTCCCTTGTTTTTCCATCAGCTTGAATCCGCAATACGGGTGAGGCAGGAGATCAGGCTTATTACTGATCCAGCCGCTCCCCTTCCGTCTTCTTGCCCCTTTCTTTTCCTATCATATATACTATCCATCCGGCCACGAACAACACCGCCAGTATCCCCACTATCCAAACAAAAACGGTACCTGCAATCTTTATCCCCGTAAAAAGCAGCCATAAAAGGATAATAAGGAGTACGATTCCAAGTCCTACCAGGAAATATTTGAATTTTTCCATATTAAATTATTATTAACTTATAACATCCTAACAAACAAATATCAAGCCAGCCACGAAAATTTTATTATCTTTATATAAACCTGTAATAAGAGCGGCTATTCCGCCGTATTTACCCCCCGAATAAATATATAACCCCATATTTGGCATAGCTATTGAATATAGTTCGACGTGTGCATGATACCGGCCGGCATAGAATTACGCCGTTCCGATTAAAGTGAGACGAATTACATTATTAATATTAAAACTGATTAAAATGAAAAAGCTATTTCTACTCCTGGTACCGGCGATGCTGTTCGCCGCTTGTAACAACGGAAACATTCCCGAAGACCCCTACACTCCTATCCATGACGTAACGGATGCAGAAGGAGCACAGGACGCACTCAATGACAAAGCCAACGACAGGACGGCGGACGGCCAGCCTATCACGATTCATTTCCCGAACATAGACGAAAACGTGGCTATTACTATACCTGCGGGAGTTACAAGTGAAAATACTCCGGAAGTCAAAGTCCAGATAGACAATGATTTCGGAGATATCCTCTTTATTTATGATGCGAACGGCTATGACGGAACCGTCAACGTCGAGATTCCCACCACCAGCACCGGTGCTTATCTTATGATAGATTTACCGCAGGCTGACGTAGTCATTAAGGGAACCTACCTCCAGGTAAATGCCAAGGTAGCCCCTACATCGCTGTACGTCGAGACGGGTTGCAGCGTCACAAACCTCAACCTCGAAGCCGGAAATGCGGTACTTTACGGAAACGTAACTAACCTTACGGCGGCGGCAGGCACTACTTACAGTACCGTTATCGGCACCGGCAAGGTACACCCGACCTTGGCAGAGGCAATGGCGGCGACCAATTGCGTTGGCGCATACCTTCCTGCAGGCACTTACACCGACAGGCTCACTATTGCAAAGGATTTTTCGATAAAAAGCTACAACAACGCCCAGGTTATCATCAGCGTTGCAACTCCCGGAGAATTACCTATGCCTGAGGGCGCTTATCAGGGACAGAACCCGTCCATCTATATTAACGGCGCTTACACCGTTACGCTGGACGGTATCATTATCACCACCATAGATACTCCGGCCACCAATACACGCGTTGACGG
>CAKUKW010000120.1 GCA_934663885.1 uncultured Tidjanibacter sp. | reverse complement strand
AGTACCTTTACAAGGTCGTAGTCGGCGCCGAATATACGGAATATGGCATATTTGAGAAGTACCGTGAGGTAATCGAGGCTCACTTCCGCAGGGGGCAATTCCGTTACCGGAACAAGCATGGCGTCGGGTGTAAATAGCGCCGTGACGATAGGCATAATGAGCGAAAACGTGCACGCGTTGAAGATCGCATATAGCAGCGAATAGAAAAAGTAAGGGATAACGTATTTTCCGAGTGGTTTCGCAAAACCGAGTATTCTCCAGTAGGTCTTCATCCGGCGGGTTCTTTGTTAAATATGAGGGCAAAAGTAGCCAAATTTAGGTATATTTGAATATTTTGGGTTACTTTTGTATTCGCAAACGGAGAGGGTATATGCCCCTCCGGGTTTTATTAACGGGTAAACCCATTTATTATTACATTCTCTATGGATACGGTACTGAGCGGTATTCGCCCGACAGGGCATCTTCACCTTGGTAATTATTTCGGCGCCCTGCGCAATTTCGTCAAGATGCAGCACGATGCCAGGTGTTTCTTCTTTATAGCGGACTACCATTCGCTCACCACCCATAACGACCCTGATGAGCTGCACGGGAACGTAAAGAATATTTTGGCTGAATATCTTGCCGCCGGTATTGACCCGGACGTGGCTACGATTTACGTGCAGAGCGACGTACCGCAGGTGTCGGAACTTTCGCTCCTGCTCAGTATGCATGCCTATGTTGGCGAGCTTGAGCGTACGGCCTCCTTCAAGGATAAAGTACGCAAAAACCCGAATAATGTCAATGCCGGACTGCTGACCTATCCGGTGCTTATGGCCGCCGATATACTCCTGCACCGCGCTTCCCATGTGCCTGTAGGAAAGGATCAGGAGCAGCACCTTGAACTCACAAGGGTATTTGCCCGCAGGTTCAACAACTTCTACGGCGTGGAGTTTTTTCCCGAGAGCGTTCCTTACAATTTCGGGAGCGAACTCGTGAAAATCCCCGGACTCGACGGCACGGGCAAAATGGGCAAAAGCGAAAACAACGGTATTTTCCTCGCCGATTCGGACGAAGCCATACGCAAAAAGGTTATGAGGGCCACTACCGATTCCGGCCCTAAAGAGCCTTGTTCAACTGTAAGCGAGCCCGTGAACAATATCTTCACACTGATGGACGCGGTATCCGAGCCCGAAACCGTAAGATTCTTCAGGGAAAGGTATGCCGACTGTACGATCCGTTACGGCGATCTAAAGAAGCAGTTAGCCGAAGATATTATTAAGGTAGTCTCTCCGATAAGGGAAAGGATCGAGGCGATTAAGGCCGACGATGCCTACCTGCGTAAAGTCGCCGCAGAAGGTGCCGCGAAAGCACGGGTGAGCGCCGACGCCACAGTTTCAGAGGTACGCAGGATAATGGGGATAAGACCTTTCTGATGATTTAAGATTGAAAAATTTAAGGATTGCTCTTCAGAATTGAGTAAAACTATAGAATATAGTAGGTATTTTTATGATTTACAAGCTTTTAGAGTAAAAGGTTTTCTAATTTGAAAATGTTGTCCCGATTAAAGAAGATACAACAGCGCCTGGGTACTTTTGTGATGAATGTCACGAGGCGGCTTTCGGAGCGCCAACTGATGATGATCCTTGCCGTCGTCGTGGGGCTCACGGCAGGGTTCGCCGCATATCTTTTCGAGGAGGCCCTGCATTGGCTCAAGAGGTTGCTGGTTAGCTGGTTTCCCGAGCAGGACGCTGGCTACCTCTTTCTCATCTACCCGGTCATCGGTATTATCCTCGCGTCGCTTTTCGTAAAATACGTGGTCAGGGACAACATTTCGGAAGGAGTTACGCGGGTGCTGTACGCTATAAGCAAAAAAGGCTCGCGCATAAAGCCCCATAACTGCTATACTTCTATGATAGGCGGTGCGATCACGATAGGGTTCGGCGGTTCGGTTGGCCCCGAAGCGCCCATAGTTCTGACGGGATCGGCCATAGGCTCGAACATAGCGCAGTTACTCAAGCTCAATTACCGCAACACCACGCTGCTGCTCGGCTGCGGTGCGGCTGCCGCGGTGGCGGCTATCTTCAAGGCGCCCATCACCGGCCTTATATTCGTGTTGGAGATACTTATGCTCGACATGTCGGTGATGATGATAGTGCCCCTGCTGATAGCATCCGTAACGTCGACCACACTCGTACTCTTCTTAAAAGGGTTCGACCCGTTCCTGAATATCACGGTAAGCAATACTTTCAACCTCGAAGTCCTGCACATATATGTTATACTGGCTGTGGTCTGCGGGCTGCTCTCTTTCTATTTCGTGAGGGTGAACGGCAAGATAGCAGGCTTTTTCGAGGGCATGAAACAGTATAAGAAATGGATATTCGGCGGATTGTCGCTGGGCGTACTGATATTTCTCTTCCCCCCGCTTTACGGCGAGGGATACGACAGTTTCACGCAGCTTATGCACGGCAATATGGAAGAAGGACTCTTCAATAACTCGCTTTTCTATAATTACAGCCATATTCCCTGGGTCGTCATAGGCTTTCTGGTTGCCACCATGTTGCTAAAAGTCATAGCTATGGCCGTGACCAACGCCGCCGGGGGGGTGGGGGGTACTTTCGCTCCGTCGCTCTTTGTGGGGGCATTTGCGGGAGCATCTGTGGCTTACGTATGCAATACGTGGTTCGGCATGGATATTTCGGTCGTAAACTTCTCGCTCGTGGGCATGGCGGGGGTTATGACAGGGGTTATGAAGGCGCCGCTGACCTCTATATTCCTTATAGCGGAGTTGTCGAACGGGTATTCTCTTTTCGTGCCCCTGATGCTCGTGGCAGGGATTTCGTTCGCCCTATCTTACTGGCTGGAGCCCGACTCCATATATACGAAGAAACTGCGCCAGAAAGGTGAACTGGTCACGCACAACAAGGATACGGCCGTAATGGTATTCCTCGAGCTCGACAAACTTGTCGAAAAAGATTTCGTTCCGGTAAACGTCGAGGGCACCCTCGGCGACCTGGTAAATATAATATCCCGTTCGAGCAGGAATGTTTTTCCCGTAACGGGGCCGAAAGGTGAACTAATGGGCATAGTGCTTATGGATGATGTGAGGGAGGATATGTTCAACCAGTCGAAATACGACCGGCCGATAAAGAAATACATGGTGCGTCCGCCTGAAACCATTATGCAGCACGAACTCATAACGGAAGTGGTCGATAAATTCGAGCGTTCGCGCGCCTGGAACCTCCCGGTGGTAGACAAGAGCAACGTTTATATGGGATTTGTATCCAAGTCGAGTATACTCAACGCCTACAGGCAGCAGTTGGTGGAAATAACGCAGGATTGACGTAAGCCAGAAATGCGGTTTACCGGCTTTTTTCGTATTCGGACGGGAACTTGATTTGCAGATTATGATATTTATTCCTAATTTAGGGAAAATATCTGTTGCTATGAAAACCCGCACTTTCCCTAAAGCAAATTTTTTGTTATTTCTGCTGACACTCTTCTTCCCTGGCGGGGGAGAGCTTCATGCGCAGGAACCCCATCCAGATCTGAAACAGGTATTCATGAGGCAGTTATATGACTACCCACAGGAGAAACTGTACCTTCATACCGACCGCTCTCATTATGTGGGTGGCGATACGATATGGTTCAGGGCCTATAAAGTGGACGCACTGACCCATCTTCCCGATACACTGAGCCGCTATGTCTATGTGGAGCTTGTAAATCCTGCCGATTCCGTGGTGAGCAGGACGATGGTGTGCGATATAGAGCACCAGGCGCCGGGACATATCGTGCTGGATGAGAATATTGCAGGCGGAAACTATACTCTCCGGGCTTACACTCATTATATGCTGAACCAGGGCGAAGATTATTTTTTCATAATGCCCTTAAAGATAAGCAATCCTTATTCGTCGTATATTTTCACAGCCGGGGAGCTGGCGCGTGGCGGCGACGGGAAAGTTTCCGGCGGTATAAAAGTAGACGACAGGCGTTCTGCGGGAAGTGTAAGGCCGGCGAATATATATATCGGCTCTGAGCAGGGGAATATTTCCAGATATACTTTAAATGATGGAGCGGCGGACGTCTCTTATATGAACGTGCCGCGGAAAGTTTCTCCCGGAACCATTTATGTGGAATACGATAACCGTCTGGCCGAATATGTGGAAGTATCCCCGTTTCCCGGCGATTTCGACGTATCGTTTTTCCCCGAAGGGGGACACCTTCTTTCCGGTGTAACATGCCAGGTCGGGTTCAAAGCGCTTGACGGAGAGGGATACGGTATATATATAAAAGGGGAAGTATATGATTCGGGCGGGAACCAGGCTGCGGAAATCGAAAGTCTTTTTGCCGGAATGGGTAAGTTCGTTTTTATTCCCCGGGCCGCAGAATCGTATTATGCATTGTGCCGTACGGAAGACGGGACGGAAAAAAAGTTCGAACTGCCGCCTGTGTTGTCCGAAGGAGTCGGCCTGAGGGTAATCCAGAGTAAAGAAAAATTGCTTATAGCGGTACAGTGCTCCGGCGGAACAAATATTCCCGAAGGCCTGCGTATAGCGCTCCATGTAAGAGGGGAGCTCCTTTATGACTCGATATATGACGGAAGGCCATATATAGCGATCGATACGGGCCTTATGCCTGCAGGTGTATGCCATATACTCCTGGCCGATCCTTCTGGTGGCATACTGAGCGAGCGTCTGGTTTTCATCCCCGGCAACGAGGAGGTAACGGTAAATTTCAGCACCGATAAAAATGTGTACGGTTACAGGGATTGGGTAGCATGCGAGGTGGAGCTTGCGGACTTCGACGGTTTCCCGGTGCGGGGTGATTTTTCAGTATCCGTTACCGATGACAACGACATCGCTCCGGATTACAGGGATAATATACTTTCCACTTTATTGCTGACCTCGGAACTGCGAGGTTATATCGAGTCTCCAGGGTGGTATTTCGATCCGGCGAACGGCTTCCTGGCGGTAAACGGGCTCGATGCTCTGATGCTGACTCAGGGATGGCGCCGGTACGATATGGAGAAATTATTTAAAGGCACAATCAGCGAGCCTACGGAATATTTCGAGAAATCAAAATATATAACCGGCCGGGCGACAAGGCTTACATCGGGCCGTCCTTCTGCAAATACCAGCGTGATGATGTTCGTGCCCCGTTTCGGCGCCATGCTTTCTACGGTTACCGATATGGACGGAAGCTTTGTGTTCGGCAATATCGAATGTCCGGACTCGACTGTTTATTATATTCAGGCTTATTCGGCCGCCAACGATCAGAAGGTGAGGTTGACAGTAGACGGCGAAACTTTTCCGGTATTTACCATACCGGCGTTGCCTGCGGCCCTTAATCTGAATGTCCCGGCTGATAAGGAGCCTGCCGAGGTGGACAGGGGTTATCTTCTGAAATCCGATGAGCGCTCGCTTATGGAGCACGGAATGAGAACGCTGGAAATCGAAAAGATCAGGATTACTGCCGATGCGGTTAAAAAAGAGGAAAACCCTATTGAAGCGCGCCATTTGAGAAACCTCGGAGGGCACGGCTACGATGAGAAATTTCTGGAACAACGCTCCATAACCAGACTGGAGCAGCTAATTCCATTGATGCCCAATACTATTATAGTGGGAGACCATGTATATACCAGGGGAGGCAGGACGGGGAATTTTTCAGAAGCAGGTATTCCGGTAAGTTTTGTCGTGGACGGTATCGTAATGCCGGAAGGATGGAACTGGGACGACTACGACCTAAGGTCGGCCGAGTCCGTAGAACTGGTAAACGATTCACGTACCGCAATATTCGGTTCGCGGGGCGGCGGCGGAGTGATAATCATAACTTCGAGGCCCGGAGGAAGGAATAATGCACCTGTGAACAGGTTCGATAATAAGGCGATTATGCCTCTGGGATACCAGGAGCCACTCGAGTTTTATTCGCCGGCCTATGATACCGACGCCTCTAAGTATAACAGGAAAAAGGATTTGAGGACCACCATTTATTGGAATCCTTCGCTTCGCACGGACGACAACGGTAAAGCGTCTTTCGGTTTTTATTCGTCCGATGCACTGTCTACTTATTCTGTCGTCGTGGAAGGCCTGACAGAGGATGGCCGTATTATTCGCAAGGTCGGAAAAGTGATAAGAAAATAAGAGAAATATTGAAACTCTCCGGCGGCCGTGTTTTGGATCAAATTGGGAATATTGGTAATCGGGGCGCTGTACGCAGTGCTTCTTCCCTATATTGTCTACAAAACGATTGTCGGGATAAAGTTCGACCCCTATGAATATACCCTGAGTTTTTTAAGCAACAAAAGCCTTTACAGTATAAATACAGCACGGGGATATACGAGGTTGCTTCTTCTTACTGCGGCATTGCATTATGTATTCTTCTGGCTGCTCACCGAATATTATTTTTTAGGATCCGAGGAGAGGTACCTGAAATATGTAAATTACAGTTCGGTG
>CAKUKW010000119.1 GCA_934663885.1 uncultured Tidjanibacter sp. | reverse complement strand
GACTACGGATCAGGCGGTTACAGGTTTGAATCCTGTCGGAGTCACAAAATGCAAAATGAAAATACCCTGCATTAATGCAGGGTATTTTCATTTTCAGAAATAGGCTGGAGCCTGCTCTACGGCCTATTTTTCTGAAAATGAAAATTTCCGCAAAGCTGATTTCACTTGAAGTTTCAGGTATATGCCTGTCTCCGCAGGAATAAAATAAACCGCAATAATCAGGCGGAAAGATCTTGAAATCCTAACAGGGGACCTAAATAGGTCCCCTGCCAGTTAACGGCCGAAGAGAGAGAGGGAGAGAGAGAATATATGGCCGTCCGCTGAAATAATAAAGGTATTTCAGGTTTTTATTTCTACCGGGTGTAGGTTCCCGGTTTTAAAGCTATCTCTAAAATACATTTCTTACTGTACCCTGATGCACCGTACGGGCATGGCGTCTCCCCTTACGAACTCGCTGTCATAAGGCTCCCATGCGCCGCTGTCGCCATAGGTATTAAGGCAATACGCTTTCTTGGCCTTATCGGTTGTCACGCCGGCGGAACCGTTTGTCTTGCTTACCCTCGAACTGGAAGACCAAAGGAACCCTGTCAGTCTGGGAAACTTGAAAAGCCCTACCCGGGAAGAAGACTCACCCGATGCTTCCGAGCCGTTGCGGTAGCCCCCCGCGGGAATGAATACCACACCCCTGGGCGGCATTTTAGCGTCGTATGAAGTCATAGGGGCTCCCGCGTTGATCCCTGCTCCTATCCATACTCCTGTTACCAGCTCTTCTTTCCCATACGTAGTGGATATGGAGCCTAGCGCAGGAGTACCATATTTAATACCCCTGTCGACGCCGTTATTGGTTAGAACGTTGGTCTCCGACCAAAGCATCTGTAGTTCATGCCTGGTAGGTGTACGCCACGTGCCGGATACCCAACCTTTATCGGAAATATAGCTGCATATATCACCAATTGCAGATGATGCCACATAACGCTTTGTCTTATCGGTCCATGAAGACCAGAGATTCGGGTCGAAATAATCGTCATGCACTTCGTGAGTTCCCTTACAGTAAGGAATATTGTTAGCATTATCGTTACCTCCCGTGTAAGTCCATGTAAAGGTAGTCGGCCCCGAATATTCCGAGGGCCTGAAGGTGGCGCGGGCAGATGCCCATGCCGTCTCGTTTGCGCCCGTCGAGCTTATTCCTACCAGCGAGCCGAACCTGAAATGCAGGCCCTGTACATTGGCAGGTATACTCACATTATCCCGTTCGGAAACCGCGAAGGCCAGCGTCGTGGAGCTATTCTGGACTATATTGCTCCGCGCAAAATCCAATGCTATCGAACAGCTGACCTTAACCACCAGCGACATACGCCCGGATGTGAACTTAATATAGCGCGACCCAACAGTCTTGCCGGCAAGGGTTATCGTAACGTTGGTTCCATCGGTAACGCCGGTACCGGAAGAAGGCGATACCGTCATCCAACCTCCCGTCATAGGTGTTGTACATGCAGCATCGTTGTACATCACGGCGCTCCAACCACCCGTATAACTGGTTTTCAGCGTCAGGTTGAAAGGAGTGCCCGGCGCCTGTGAATATGCCGTCATTAATTCTGTTTCCGAAACGGACATTATATACGGCCCGTCAGTAGTGGCCGCGCCTTTATAGGGCTCCGTCCATGTATATGTAGAGTAATCTACGTTCATCGGGGCCGATGAATATGCCTTACCCGGATCCGCATATCCGGAGCCTTTAACGCTGTTTATGTTCACCTGGTAAATATGGTTGCGGATCAGGGCGAGGGGCTCGTCATCTGCTGCCGTACCGCCTTTCTTTATAAAATCTATGCGATAATATGTATCGCCGGTATCCGTACCGTATTTTCCCCCTATTACGAGGCAGGGATTGTTTTGCCAGTCAGTCGTCGAGCTCCACCCATCTGCGGTCGCCGGATAGTCGGCAACCTGGGCCGCTTCGAATACATATATCTTGTTGGTGCACGACTTGGAGCTTGTTATATCCGACGTACCCGAGTAAGTCAAATACGAACCGGTCATAGTACCCGAATCATTATTATAAATCGTCGGAGCCGTAACTTCCAGGTTTGTTCCCGAGCCGGTAACATTGCCTGGGTCTGGAACCGCATAGCCTTTTGTGCTGTAATTATAATAGCGTATGCTGCTCAAAGTAAAACCGACCGAAGATCCTACTGTCAGGTTTATCTTGGCCATCATCCGGGTCATGTAAAAAACCGTATTCGCAGGAACCGCCGAAGACGATATGGCGACATTGGAAATCTCTCCCCACATGGGTATCGGTTTAGTGGTAGCGGGATTCCACCGGGTGTTACTGGTGATTGATAATTGGGCCAGTATATCGTCTTTACTTCCTGCCGAAACGGAAGAAAAGTCGACATAAGACGACAGGTTGGCAAGCGCGACCAGGTCGTAAGTGCCGGTAGACATTTCAGCCTGCACAGCCCATTTGTTATTATTGGTGCCGGATGCGGTCAGACCGGTTGCCGGTACCTTACCGACAAACATTTTCGTACCGGCGTCGAACAAGAGAATCGTAAGTTCCGATATATAGTTCTCGACGACACTTCCCGTCACTCCGCGCGTAATTACTTCCGGTGCGTCGGGCAATTCCAGTGCGAAAGTACATTGCTGCGTATTACCGACTTTCGCCGGAAGGGGATCGCTTATACACGACGATAAGATCAGCAGCACAGCCGTAAAAGCTACTGCCAATAAACATCTTAATATTGCTCCCGATTTAAAGCTCATATATCACTTTCTATTATTCAAAATATTACGATTCATCGCCATAATGAAATACCCTGACTACAAGCGATTTACGTCCCGCCGTAAATTTAATATACCGTCTCTCCCACAACAACGCGCTGCTACCGATAGTAATTATCACTTCCGAGCCGTTCACTGTTGTCGCTCCGCTGTAAGCGCTGAGAGTCATCCAGTTGTTTGTTAGCGGTATGGTACAATCCGCATCAACGAAAAGCTCCGCTTTCCACCCGGCCGGATGATCGGTCCTTACAACGATCTTATCCTTTGCAATAGCGTTGTATATATTACTCTCGGTCTTGGAAAGATGCAGGTAATACGGAGTGGCGATATCCACATTCACAGGCAGTGCATCGGCCCAGTCAAGTACTTGGGCCTGGAAATCGATGGTGTTACTCGTTACGGTACTGTAAATTTCGTATACGTTATTGCGCTTGATCATTTTCAGTTTAAGGTCTTCAGGGTCGGTTACGCCGCCCGGTGCCGTATCCATGCGGTTCAGAATTATCTCCGCAGACCTCATCCCTACCCCGTCGATGGTAATGTCTACGAATTCGAGCCTGAGTTTATCGGCGTCGTTATCCGAAATACAACTGCGCTCCGGCGTATAGAAATAACATATCCGCTGTGCCGTACTGCCAAGGCTTATTGCAGATGTGGGGGACCATTCCGAAACGGCCGTAAGCTTATCCGGGGCAACGGTAAGCAAGTGTCCGAAATTCTCAGCTTCCGATGACTGGAACCTTGTACCGTTATCTTCGGTGCCGGTGACAAGATATCCTTTGTCGTAAGACTTTTTCAACCTTATTTTCGTCGCGGTGGTAAGCCTGGCCGTCCTGCTCATGTCCTTGTTCAGATAAACGTCTACACGGGCGACTACCCGTTCGACTATCATCGGAATAGTTTTCGGACTGGCATCGGTATGGGAACTGTTGACCTCCACGTGCCTCAAAACGCCCGTCATAGGCATACCGTTAGCGGCAGCAAGGACCGCGGTCCGGTTCGTGTTAAATAACTCGGCAAATTCGAAAGCGACATCTTCGAGGGCCGACGGATGGTTTATGGATGCGAGCTTGGATGTTAATTGTTTGGGCTCGTTCAGTATAGCCACGACCATTTTGTCCGTGTTAAGGGAAGTTGCGGCCTTTACGGTCACTTTAGTGCCGGGCTCGGCAGTATTTGTATGCAGTTCGTTGACATCCAGTTTGGGGTTGGTAGACGCATTGTCGAAAATAAACAGCCTGACCGTCGTTATACCTTCACGTGCGTCGTCGGCAAGCGATGACGCGTCGTTCTCTATATCGACGCTCAATATACCGGAACGCGTAGATATGTCATCCGAGTCGTGACCTATCACGCACGAATTAAACAGTATCGCCAAAGCAACCGATAACAGTATGTTTATTGTCTTTTTCATTCCGATGTCTCTTCTACATCTCAATATCTTTGAGCCATAATACCCATCCGCCTATATCCACAGCCACCGCTATGAAACTGTTCGGATCGGAGTCGTCGCCATTATATAACACTGCGAGGTCCCACACGCTCTTACGGTCGAGATATTCCTGGAAAGGAAGCTCACTGCCGTCGGGTCTTGTGACCTTCATACCATGCCGGAGGAGTTTCATAAGGTCGTAATCCCAAAGCATCTGTCCGGTAGTGACGTTCTTTACCCTGAGCCTGTAATCGTCTCCGGAATCCAGCAGCCTGACCGTGCTTATGTTACCAAGCCATGCGCCCTCTTCGTTTACACCCGTGTAGTAAGGCTTATATGTCACGCTTTCGCTGGACAGTGGCTGATTTTCCCATGAATATGCGGCCCCTTCCGGAGTAGCTATCTCGACCGAATATGAATAGTTGGCCGTAATTGTAACAGCCTCTTTCCCGGGTTCCTGCCGCACCAGTGTTACATTAAACCTGTTGGTATTCTTTACGAACTTGACGGAATGTATTTCCCTCTTCAGGTTATAATCTACCTGAATAACTTTCCCGAACCATAAGTCGTTAAGCTGATGCTCCACGGTGTTCGAGGTACGGACGCACGCCAGTTTGAAATCTTGAAGTTTCCCTGCTCCTGCCGTAAGACCGGTTCCGCGGGTATCCGATATACTGAAATGCTCGCATAGCCCTCCTACGCATAATACCTGGTATTTGCCGCTCACCGCATCGCCGAGAATAAGCATTTTGTTGCCTTCAACAAGTTCGGAGGAATTCGCACTCTTTTCAAACAGGAAGTTTCCGGCCTCATCGAATACATATACGTTGACCGAGCCCACCTGCGGATTAAAGGAGTCCACATATTCCATATTATGGTCATACACGAACTGGAGGTATACCCCGCAGTTTTCAGCATACTGGTTGATCGAAGAACATGAATATAGCATGACCGCAGCCAGCGTTACGGCAAAGGACAAGCTAATTTTTTTCAACACATTCATGGTCTTGTATTTTATATTTTCTATCAATCTCTATATAGTGAAAATCCGAAGATTTTTCTTACTTTCCTAATTTATTGCACCACACAATTTCAAGTGTCTGCGCACCGGTATTCCCGCGCTGTTTTTAAAGCCTGTCGCCGGCTTGTCGTCAAATGTAAAAGTTGTTAAGTATATTTACAGGGCAGGACATTACCTGCCCTGTAAATATTAGTAGTTTTGGGTGAATATCAGATTTCGTAATTGGTCGACCATTTTACCCACGGACCGATATTGATAGTCGCGCTGATGTAACCTTCGGTTTCATCGATAGGATTATCGTCGATTTCGGGATACCACGGGGTTCCGGCACCTTTTACTTTAGTTATTGTACAGTCGTACCAGTTGTTGCGCACAACACCGTACTTAGCAAATTCATTAGCATTCGTAGCGGCATCGTCATGCTTGATGGGGAAATAGTAGTAGCAAAGGCCGCCCTGGTACCACCAGATACAGTCGGGGTCACCTTCTCTTACTTTCTGTCCGCCGTCGGTGATAGCGAGGCCGGTAAGCATCGCCTGGGTCAGGTCTTCGAATTTGGTTACGGTAATACTGCCGCTGCCGCCGTCGCTGATGCCTTTAACCACGAGGAAGAAACGGTCGCAAGCGTCTTTAAGGTTCTGGGGAGCCGCCTCAGCCTTGTAAGCTTCAACCATCATTTCCAGGCTCTTATAATCGATCCCGCCGTAGCTGAACCAATCTGCAGAGCCGGTTTTCCATGCCGGGTTGGGATAATATGTAGCCTTGATAACAACGCGCGTAGCTTTGTCATTATCCTGCTCGTCGGCCTTCATCGTATTTTCTATAACATATACAGGGGTAGTGATACCTGCTCCCGTCGGGAATGCCACGTCGACATCATTGTATGCGATACCTTCGTTGTTGTCGTAGTTCGGGTCGATGACATAGAAGTTCTTAGCATAGAAAGATGCATTGCTCGGAGTAGAAGCCAGAGCAACTTTCTTTGCCCAGGGGAAGAACTGGGTATTCACGACGTCGGTAACCCAACTGGTGAAATTGAACTCAGGACTTACGGTAACTGCCGGATCAACGGTTTTGTCCTCGTATTCTACAGTAGCTGCACCCCCGGACACTTCAGCAACCTCTATCTTTGAAGAAAGGCGCTCGATCTTAACCTGTACCCTGTTAGCATCCTTTTCGGCTTCTGTTTTGGCATCGTCATCGGTAACGTTACCGCTTACTACCTGTATCTTGCCCGTAAGGTCTACGAGGGCGAGGACTGCAGGAGATGTAGGATCGGTGTCGGAAGTCGCGCCTACACCCGAGTTGATCATAGTGAAGCCGTTGGCC
>CAKUKW010000118.1 GCA_934663885.1 uncultured Tidjanibacter sp. | reverse complement strand
CCAAGGTAGAGTGGCTCAGCTTCAAACAACAGTACTTCTCATCGACTTTCATAGCCGAGGAAAGTTTTTCAGACGCATCTTATAAGTATGATACTTACAAGGAGGGAACGGGAAGGATAAAGGATTATTCCGCCAGCTTTATGGTGCCCTATTATCCCCATCAGGATGAATATAAGTTCCATTTCTATTTCGGGCCGAACCATTATTCGACCATGAAGCAGTACGACCTCAAACTGGAAAAAGTCATTCCGCTGGGCGGCAACATGATAAGCTGGATAAACACGGGTTTCTATATTCCCGTTATGAACTGGCTCAGCAGGTTCATTTCAAGCTACGGCCTTATTATACTGCTCCTTACCCTGATGGTTAAAATAATCATTCTTCCCCTTACATATAAATCATATATGTCGAGCGCCAAGATAAAAGCGCTTAAACCGGAAGTTGACGAGATCAACGCGCGTTATACGGGACAGACCCAGGAGGAGTTGATGAAAAAACAGCAGGCCACAATGGCGCTCTACAAGCAATACGGGGTCAGCCAGTTCGGGGGATGCCTTCCGATGCTTATCCAGATGCCGATAGTATTCGCCCTTTTCCGCTTTTTCCCCGCTTCTATAGAGCTGAGGGGACAGCCTTTCCTATGGGCGGAAGATTTGTCGGCTTACGACAGTATACTGGATTTACCGTTCAAGATACCCCTTTACGGTGACCATATCAGTTTGTTCGCCCTGTTGATGGCACTTACCACATACCTTTATTCGAGGTCTAACTACAAGCAGACAGCCGCGCAGGGGCAGCAGCAGATAGCGGGTATGAAGTTCATGATGCTCTACCTGATGCCGATAATGATGCTTTGCCTGCTCAATAACTACTCGAGCGGACTTTCGTATTACTACACTGTTTCGCAGCTTGCCACGATGGGTATAATGTGGGGCTTCAGGGTATTTACCAACGAGGATAAACTCCGCGCGAAGATGGAAGCAAAGGCGCGCCAGAAAGCCGCCGACCCGGCCAAGGCGAAGAAGAAGGGCGGTTTCCAGCAACGTTACGAGGAAGCCCTCCGTCAACAGCAGCAACAGCAGCGCCAGCAACAGCAGAAGATACAGGGAGGAAGCGCGAAGACACATACCGCCAAGCCGCGCAGTACGAATATGCAGCCGCCGAAAAAGCGGAAAAAATAATGCGCCTTAAAAGGCAAATTTATAAAATCTCCCCCGGCTCAGTTCGGGGGAGGCTTATTCAGGGTAGTTATGAAAGAGAATTTTTATAAGATCGAGACTCCGGGCGGCCTGATACAGGGAGCCGAGCCCGACGAGGTAATCCGCAGGTATGAGAAGGTGCCGGTTAAAATACTGCCGACGGCCGGTGAGGGAGCCGATTACGCTGCGATTCAGGTAATTGCCGCCATTAACGAAGCCTCTTCCCGCGGCGACAACTACGTGTTCGGTCTTACTACCGGTAAATCGCCGTTGGGTATTTACCGCGAGCTTGTGGAGGCTTACCGCAGGGGTGATGTCAGTTTTTCCAACGTAATAGTTTTCAGTCTCGACGAATTCTACCCGATAGCCCCCGGGGAGCAGCAGAGCCGCAACTACAGGATACATGAAGAGTTCCTTAACCATGTGGACATAAAACCGGAGAATGTTCATTTTCCCGACGGGACGCTTCCGATAGCCGATGTTTCGGATTTCTGCCGCGATTATGAGGCTAAGATCGCCAGTTACGGGGGAATGGATCTTCTGCTGCTGGGTACCGGCGAAGAAGGCCAGTTAGGGTTCAATGAAACAGGCACATTCATAAATTCCCGTACCAGGCTTGTTATCCTCGGCAACACTACACGTAAAAAACAGGCGTCGCAATTCTATGGGATAGAAAATACTCCGCGTAAGGCTATAACGATGGGCCTCGGCACCATTATGTCGGCCCGCAGGATAATTCTTGTGGCCTGGGGCGAAGAAAAGGCTTCTATCATTAACTCTATAGCCGAGGGGGAGATCACGCCCGCGTTTCCGGCGACATACCTCCAGTTACATGAGAATATAGAAGTGGTTACTGACGAGGGTGCATCTGAAGAGCTTACGCGTGTAAAAACCCCATGGCTTGTCGGCGACTGCGACTGGCAGCCGAAGTTCATCCGTAAAGCCGTGTTGTGGCTCTGTAACCTTACGGGCAAGCCTATTCTGAAACTTACAGGTGAAGATTACATGGAGAACAGCCTCGGCCAGTTGATAGATGCGGCAGGGGATCATTACAACATAAATATAAGGGTATTCAACGACCTTCAGCACACCATAACCGGATGGCCTGGCGGTAAACCCAACGCCGACGATTCGACGCGGCCGGAAACCTCCGAACCCTACCCGAAGCGAATTCTTATCTTCAGTCCCCATCCAGACGACGACGTTATCTCTATGGGCGGTACTTTCCTACGGCTTATCGATCAGGGGCACGATGTGCATGTGGCTTACCAGACCTCCGGTAATATAGCCGTCAATGACGACGTCGTGCTTCAGACCGTGGATACTGCGCGGGAGTGCGGTTACGGTGATCACCTGGGTGAAGTCGCGGCGATTATCGCTGCCAAGAAAAAAGGCGAGCCCGAGCCGCTGGAGCTGCGTAAGATCAAAGGTGCGATACGCCGGGGGGAGGCCAGGGCTGCCTGCCGGGAATTCGGGCTCGATCCGGATACCCATTGCCATTTCCTCAATATGCCGTTCTATGAGACCGGGGGTATAAAAAAAGGGCGTCTTACAGATGCTGACATAAATATTATCGTCGGGCTGCTGAGGAAGCTCAAGCCGCACCGTATTTTTGCGGCCGGCGACCTTACCGACCCTCACGGTACACACAGGGTTAGTATCGATGCGGTACTGGCGGCTATCGATGTGATACGTGACGAAGAGTGGTTCCGCGGATGCCGTATGTGGCTTTACCGGGGCGCCTGGCAGGAATGGAGCCTCGATATGGTCGACATGGCCGTTCCCTTCAGCCCGGAGGAGAAAATAAAGAAGCGGCACGCGATATTCCGCCACCTTTCACAGAAAGACGTTGTACCGTTCCCCGGCACCGACAAGCGTGAGTTCTGGCAAAGGGCCGAGGAGCGCACCGAGAATACAGCGCGGCAATACGACAAACTCGGTATGGCCGAATACCAGGCGATAGAAGTTTTCGTCAGGCTGAGGTCTATCGAAAAAGATTGACAGTTATAATTGACTTGAAAATTTAAAGATTTTGGTCAAAAAATATAAATCCAGGTTTATCTTATTTTCAAACCTCTAAATTCCGGAATTCTCGAATCAGAATATAATATGAGTACAACCAAAAGAATAGTTTACGCATTTGTGGCGGCCGTCGTGCTTGGCATTGTGCTGCTTTTTAACCTGAACGTAGTGGCCGAAGGGGTTGCCTTCCTCGGCTATCCCCTGAAAGTAGCCATCCAGTATTTCTTCATGGTCCCGTTCATTTATTTTGCTTTCGGCGCGCTTTTCCCTAAAATAGTTGCCAGGCAGTCGGTAGGTATGGTGATTGCGGTCACACTGGGAGCAGTATTGTATATGCTTCTGGCGGGTCTTCCCGACTGGAGCTGGAATCCTACCTTTTTCAAGCTGGGAGCCATTCTTGTGGGCGGATTCCTCGTATGGCTGTTTTCGCGGGCCGGTAAATAATATCTCCGTATATTCTCCGTTAGAAAATCGGAAATACTATTTGTAATACATTAAAATTATAACGTATTTATGAGACTTTTGATACATAAGGATTCGGGAAGCGTGGCCCGTTGGACGGCAAGGTATATAGCATCGAAGATAAACACTGACGCCAAACCCGGCGGAAAACCGTTCGTATTGGGTTTGCCGACAGGCTCCACTCCGCTGGAAACCTATGCTGAGCTGATAAAACTCAATAAGGATGGTAAAGTCTCATTCGGTAATGTGGTCACGTTTAATATGGATGAATATGTGGCCCTGCCCGAAGATCACCCCGAAAGCTACCACTCTTTCATGTGGAATAATTTTTTCAGCCACGTAGATATAAAACCGGAGAATGTGAACATTCTGGACGGCAACGCGCCTGACCTCGAGGCGGAGTGCCGCTCCTATGAAGAGAAAATATCGGAAGCGGGAGGAATCGACCTTTTCCTCGGGGGAATAGGTGAGGACGGGCATATCGCCTTTAACGAGCCATATTCATCGCTTAGCTCCCGAACCCGTGTAAAGACGCTGACGAAGGACACAATAGAGGTTAATTCGCGTTTTTTCGGAGGCGATATTTCCCTTGTGCCGAAAACGGCACTTACAGTGGGCGTAGGTACCATTATGGATGCCCGCGAAGTTATCATACTCGCTACGGGCCCCAAAAAAGCTAAGGCTCTCTATCACGGCATAGAAGAAGGTGTGAACCATAAGTGGACGGTCAGCGCCCTGCAGATGCACCGCAGGGGAATTATCGTCTGTGATGAAGCGGCTGCGGGCAACCTCACCGGTGAGGCGCTGAGTTATTTCAGGGATATAGAATCGCAGAACATAAATCCCGAATTCTTAGGGCTCTAATTTCAAGGGTAACCGTGCCCGCCTTATACGCAGGCCGGACATCCAACGGACATATCTTCCGGGTGGTTTATAACACTAAAACCGCAGGCTCCTCCAAAAAGGCCTGCAGTTTTTTATTTATTAACCACGGATGGCCCCGACCTTTATTTAATGGGCTCTTTCCACACCGGAAATAATTTTCGTGAAATATTTCTTATATTTGCCCCACAGTGCTATATTATAATAGCGCTGAACCGATATACAATGGAAAACTGGCCGTTTTTAAAATGTAGAGATCGGAATGTCATGTCATCACTATACTACCGGTATAGCGTGGTACAAAGCACTCTCTCTACAGACCCAGGCCAGGGCTTCCATTGGGATTGTTGACTGCCACGCTACTTCTTTTCTTTTATCATGGTATTTGTATTTATGCCAGATCTTTAAGATTTAAAAAAATGTTAAATGAAAAGCGGGAGATTGATTATTTACATCTTTTTTTGCTATATATAGCATATTATTAGACGAAATGTATTATTTTTGCGGCGAAAAGAGAGTGAACTACCCCTATTGACAACATCATGGCTTTTAATGAGGATTCTTTCAGGTATCCGCATGAAAAACGGAAAGAATTGATTGATAATCAACCTGTAACGGGTGTTTCTCCGGATTTGCTCAATGCTTTGAAGTCCGGCGACCATACGGCTTTCGAAAAGATATACTATCATTTCGGCAATTCCGTTATGCATTTCCTGAAGGTGCTTACAAGATCAGAAGAGGTTGCCAGCGACATTACGCAGGAAACATTTATTACTTTATGGGAAAAGAGGGCCCGGATCGACCCTTCCAAAAACATCAAAACATACCTTTATACCATAGCGAGGAATAATGCTATAAATTATTTCAACCGCGAAAAGCTGTGGGATAAATATGCCGTGCAGTCGGATGCCCCCGAAATCGATTCCGACTCTTCCGAAGAGCTGCTTATCGCAAAAGAGACGGAAATGCTCGTACGTATAGCCGTGAGCCGTATGCCTAAAATGCGCCGCCGTGTATTCGAGCTTTCCAGGTATGAAGGCTGGAGCCACGAAAAAATAGCTTCGGAGCTTAATATCAGCAAAAGTAACGTGTCTGATCATTTGTATCAGGCTACAAAAGATATCAGGGAAATAATAGTACTGTTCATTATCCTTTTTGTAGGGGGATATTGAGAGTCCCGAACAGGCTCTGCAGAGAGAGAGAGTAAATAGAAGAAGAACACCCTTAATTATCCTGCCGGCAGTTCCGGCTAATCAGAAGGATTTATTACATGTATAATATTCCGGGTTTCCCGGAATCCCGATGCCATTGCTTTCGGGATAAATATTGTTTTACGCCTGGCGAAAAAATAAAACCATAAATAAAATTGTTTTGTATTGTGTTTACATATAGCGCTTTATGTTGGATGGTCGATAATAATTACAAAAATTTTCCGAGATTTTCCGCTCTTATCGGTATTATATACAGTGAGGCGAAAAGGTTTTCAACCACCCAATGGAATTTTCCTGGCCGGATAATATGAGGAAGGTTATTTAATGTTACGTATTAGAATTTTTAAAGTTTCATAGGTGATATGGACCTTACTGTCAAAGAGAGAGTCAATCGTATATTGGAATATTACTTTTCCGGGCCGTTGCCTGCGGATCTTGAAGCGGAAATACTTTCCTGGATAATAGGGGAAGGGCATGACGAAGAAAAGGACGCCGAACTGGAAGAGATATGGAACAGGATCGTCCGATATGAGGTCCGGCCGGCGAATGAAAAGGAGTTGGTGTATTCGATAAATGCAGTAAAACGGGAACTGGGTTTGCCCCCGATGGAAATTCCTGGGCAACACGCCGACAAACGGAGATCCGGGCTCGGAAGGAAAGTATTGAAGTACGCTGCTATTGCTGCAATACCAATCATGCTGCTGGGGGCGGGGTACTTTTGGCTGACAAGGGACGGAGCTCACCCAGAATCTGGAGTTATGGTAAGTGAACTCAGCATAGAGGCCGCCGACGTACAGGAGTCGGCAATCCTTCCGGATGGAAGTA
>CAKUKW010000117.1 GCA_934663885.1 uncultured Tidjanibacter sp. | reverse complement strand
CGGTACCTCAGTTCCGCATTTCCCCACGCCATTCCGTCGCCTACCACCCTGTTGTAATTCACTCCCCTGAGTGAGAATCCCCCTCCCAGGATGTCAGCATTAATCCGCCTCAGAAACAGCATCGTGTAATTTTGCTGTACATAAAAAGGCGCATTGCCGGCTACCGTCCCCTGATAACTAAACCTGTATGCAAAGGTCAGCTTGTCCTTATATACAGGCACATAATGGGAGAATGTCGCCGATAGCTTCAAATAGCCATAACCTCTCCGGTTTATAATGTCAGGCGAGCCGTAGAGAATAACATTAGAATATATTCCTCTTGCCGGATCCGGTTCGTGGTCGCGGGTGTCGTATACGAGGCCGAGCCGTAGTTCCAAATGGCTCCCGCCGTTCTTTTCATCATCTTTAATTATACCCTCACGAACGTAAAGCTCATAAAGCGAAGGCTGGCCTCGATATTTATCGGATTTAACCTTGCCCGTGTCGTAGTTATAAAATGAAATTCCCGCCGCCCATCCGAATTTACCAGATATCTTCCCCTGAAGGTCGGCCATTGAGCGGAACATATTCCTGTAAATATTGTAAAATGCAGGGTACTGCTCCAGTATTTCGGAGAGGTAGGGAGAGATATAGCCGTTAAAACCATAGAAATTCATCATCGTCGACGGAATATAGCTCGCGCTTACCGTCAGACGGAGGTGTCGCAGCAGGTATTTTGAATCATAAAATAGATGGTAAATTCCAGAGCCTTTTGTGAAATAGGCCGCTTCTGCAGTTATTTTATGCAGGTATTCCGGGTAATTGGATCCATCCCCGAAATAGTAGGAATCAAGGTAAACCCCTAACTGGAATCCGAGGTCGCTGCTGTAGCTGACGGCCGGAAGAGGAGAAACGCTCCAGCCTTTTTTTCTGTATTCTTCCTTTCCCCCTTCGTCGTTCTGCGCCGTGACGGGAAAGGATAGAAGTGGGAGTATACATAGGAGAAGGCAGAATCCTTTCATAAGCATAGTATTGTAAAATTCGTCGCAAAGTTAATGATTTTGATTTACCAAGCTGTAGCAAAGTGGCCAGGAACGCAATAATCGACCTTTTTTCGCACGTTCTACTGAAAAATGCGTTATCTTTGAAAGATTCGTAAAGTTATGCATTTACTTAGCAGAGCCATATTATTCATTGCTGTTTTTATGATGTCCGGCGCAAAACTGTATGCCGGAATTAGCTATGATCCTCCCCCCGACAGTACATTAGTAGAACATGAGGTCGTAGCAATCAAAGAGTACGTATCGGATACTATTACTCCAGCCGAGGAAAAAAATAAGGATTTTTACAGCGACCTCGCCGAAAGGGCGAAGAAGAATAAATTTGCCAATTGGCTGCACAGTTTGCTTATAAAAACTCCCCGCGACACTACCGGGCGCAAAGTCATAGACGAACAGAAATATTATGAGCATTATGAGGGTAAGTCCATTGTGTCGATAGACGTGTACACCCGGCCGATATTCGACAAAGCTCGCAGTAAACTGCAGAAAAGTATGGAGTATGTGCATGCGGACACCTGGAAAGCGACCATCCGGCGCGATCTTCTTTTCGAAGTCGGCGACGAAATCGACGCAGATCTTATAGTCCGCACCATGCAGCTGCTCAAATCCAGGAAATACCTTGCCGACGCACAGATAATTCTGACTCCTTACAAGGAAGATACTTCAGCGGTTGTGGTGCAGATAATTACCCGCGACCGTTGGACCATAGGTGTAGACGGTATGCTCAGGGGGCTTACCGGCAGGGTGGCAGGTGACATTTATGACCATAACATCCTCGGATCCGGTAACAGGCTCCGTTACAGGGCCAGTTTCAATTGGAAAGACGGCACCTATGAAGGGAGCCTTCTTCAATACTATATTCCAAATATGCTGGGCTCGTTTTACGAGGGGGATTTTACAGTCGGTAAGTCGTTCTGGCGCACCGCCTATCTGGGTTCGGCAAGTAAAAGCCTCCTGCTGCCAGACGACTATATGCTCGGAGCCAAAGGCGGCTGGGAGCAGACAAGGGTTCTGGATGTCACCCAGGAGGATATCAGGGGAGATAACGAATACCTGATATTCGCTAAAAAGGAATTTGACCTTTGGGGTGGCAAATCTTTTTATATAGAGCCATGGAACAGCAGTCTCTATGTTATGGGGCGCTATCATTATCTCGATTTCACCGATGTGCCGGTAAAAACAGGCCCGGAGCTGAACCCTTTCTTCCATGACCGTCGCATGCTGGTGGGTTCGTTGGGTATGTACAGGCAGAAATATATGGCGGCAAACCTCGTTTACGGTTCTGGTTTCAGGGAGTATATCCCTATAGGATTTATGGCTGAGATCAACGGAGGGCACACCTGGCAGGAGTACGGGAAAGGGTGGTATGCAGGAGTGTCCGCACGAGGCGGAGGATTTACTCCGATAGGCTATTTTATGGGTGATATCCGTGCAGGGGGATATTTCGGCTTTGAAGGGCGCGATTTTTACCGCTCCGCACTGAACCTTAACCTTACTTATTTCACAAACCTCATAGATGTGGGGCCCCGGAGTCAACTCCGCCATTTTGTCAACCTTAATATTATGAGGGGCTGGAATCGCAGTGAAGGAGTGAACGAATACCTCAGGCTGACCAAAGAGAGCGGCCCCCGCTATTTCCAAGATTATGCCGTAGGCCGTAACCGTTTGGTTCTTAATAATGAAACGGTGCTTTTTACTCCGTGGGACCCCATAGGGTTCAGGCTGGCGTTATTCGGGTTTGTAGATGTGGGCCTGATCGGAAATCATTCCAACTTTTTTAAGAACAGTATCTATTCCACAGTAGGATTCGGAATTCGTCTCAAGAACGAGAGGTTGGTATTCAGTACTATAGAACTTAGTTTCATGATAGGCTTCGGTAAAGGCGGCCTTATGAGGACCGAATACGTAAGGCTCGGCAGCGAGAAACGTATTACTATACCTAATTTTATTCCCGATAAGCCCCAAATAGTCGAATATTGGTAATTTATATCAATACGGTATTTGTTATAAGCCGGAAATTACTATTTTTGTTCTGCAATGTCAGGCATCCTGAAAAATAAAGCGGTAATGTGTGTTTTTGCGGTATGTATTATTATGCATATCGTAGCGCTTATGCCGCACCACCACCACAAGGGCAATAGCATTCCATGTCTTGATTATTCTCACATTACACATTCCAACGACACATTATGCGATAATCACTGTGACGGCCCCCACGACGGGCATCACGGAGATGCTGCGCCTGCCGATTGCGGATCCCATAAAATAATTGTCGCCGGGCCTGAGAAACCGGAGTTGGAAATATCCGCCTGTGAATACAGCCTTCCGGATGATCTTTCGCTGCCGGGTTCTGTACACGAAATTATGCGACGGATCTCATGCGATGAAGCCAGCCGGCTCTTCGCCGAATACCGGTCAGGCCTTGATGTCCTTATTCCTGTAATGGAATATATCGTCGTGGCGATACCGTCGCGCGCTCCTGCCATTATAGCTTAAACCCTGCCGTGCCCCCGGTTCGGGTAGGTACGATGTAATCTGTTTAAGTTATCTAAATCCAAACCAGAAATGAAAAAATATTTAACCTGCGTTATGGCTTTTGCCGTAGCGCTCACGATAGGGTGTGGAAGGCGCGCAAATACGAAAGCGGCCGACCAGCCGCAAAATCAAACTTCCGTGAATGTGGAAACTGCTCATAACCATGAACACGGTGACTGCGGTCACGACCATTCACACGACTCCGGGGAAGGGCATGTACATGGAGAAAATTGTGATCATGACCATTCCGCTGATGTCCATGCAGAACATAACCATGATTCGCATGAAGGTCACTCGCACGGCGGTGACTGTGAACATGACAACTCTGCTGATGCACATTCGGGCCATTCGCATGTTGAAGGGGATTCGTGCGGGCACGATCATTCCTCTGATTCTCAATCAGGACATAACCACGAGCTCCATGCAGGGCATGATAATGACGAAGCGGCCGCAGATCCCGATGAAATAGTATTTCCGGCCGAACAGGCCGCCCGTACGGATTTCGAAGTACGCAAAGCCGTAAAAGGCTCTTTCTCGGAGGTTATTAAATGCGGTGGGGAAGTCACTGCGGCGCAGGGAGGCATATCTGTTATTGCCGCACCGGTTTCGGGAGTTGTAACTTTCGTGGATGGCCGCATTATGGCGAGTTCGGAAGTCAAGAAAGGTCAGAATCTTTTCTATATATCTTCCGGCTCCCTTGCCTCGGGCAATGCTGCACTTAAAGCTAAAATAACTTACGAGCAGGCGAAAACCGACTTTGAACGGGCCGAAAGGCTTTACAAGGATATGATAATCTCCCAGTCCGAGTTTACTGCCGCACAGGCGGCCTACCTGACTGCAAAGTCGGAATATGAACCTGTTAAGAATGCAAATGAGGATGGCTCCATAACGATTTCATCCCCGGCGGCCGGCTATCTCGCACAAGTATCTGTTTCTGCCGGTGATTTCGTGGAAATGGGGCAGCCTTTGGCCACAGTTGCCAGAGAGGGCCGGATGCAACTGAAGGCGTTGGTGTCCCAAAAGTATTTCGACCGCCTGGACAATATTTCGGATGCAAATTTCCGTGTTCCTTCATCAGACTCTTACTATACGGTCAGTTCCCTGAACGGCTCGTTTTACTCCGCGGGTAAAATCGTTTCGCCGGGATCGGCACTTATACCTGTGGTGTTCGAATTCGATGGCAACGGACGTATTCCCGACGGCGCTTACGCTGAAGTGTCACTTCTTAGCCGTAAGAGGGATAATGTGCTTACACTGCCCCTTACGGCCATCACAGAGCAACAGGGGCTCTATTACGTATATGTACAGTTGGATGCCGACTGTTACAACAGGCGTGAAGTAAGGCTGGGAGCAGACGACGGAAAAATGGTGGAGATCCTGTCCGGCATTAAACCAGGTGATAGGGTGGTTACGCGTGGTGCTGTTAACGTTAAGATGGCAGCCGCCTCGGGCGCTATTCCTCACGGTCATACCCATTAATCCCGGAAGCCATGCTCAACAGTGTAATTAAGTTTTCGCTTAAAAACAGGTTGCTGGTCGTAATTTCCTGCATTCTTCTTACGATAGCCGGAATTTACGTTGCCCGCAACATGGAGGTCGACGTGTTTCCCGACCTGAATGCACCTACGGTGGTCGTCATGACCGAGTCGCAGGGGATGGCCGCGGAAGAGGTGGAGAGGCTCGTTACTTTCCCGATAGAGACCGCCCTTAACGGCGCTACGGATGTGCGCCGTGTGCGTTCACAGTCCACTACCGGATTTTCCGTAGTATGGATAGAATTCGACTGGAATACGGACATTTATATTGCCCGCCAGATAGTATCGGAAAGGCTCGCGTCGGTAGCCGAGATGCTGCCGCCGGGGGTAGGGCAGCCTACTTTAGGGCCGCAGTCTTCTATACTCGGAGAGATGATGATAATAGGTCTTACGGCTGCAGAAACTTCTTTGCAGGATTTGCGTACTATAGCCGACTGGACTATCCGTCCACGCCTGCTTTCGATAGCGGGGGTGTCGCAGGTGGCGGTCATCGGCGGTGACATAAAAGAATACCAGATACTTCTTTCTCCCGAAAGGATGTATTCTCTGGGAGTTACTCTCGACGAAGTTCTGGAAGCGGCAAGGGAAATGAACCGCAACTCTTCAGGTGGCGTTCTTTACGAATACGGGAACGAATTCATAGTAAGGGGAATCATCTCTACCACGGATACCGGAGAGATAGGCCGCAGTATCATAAAGCTGTCTGATGACGGGCTCCCCGTTTACTTGGAGGATGTTGCTGAAATAACAGTCGGCAATAAATCCCCGCAACTGGGAGTAGCTTCTGTCGAAGGAAAACCTGCTGTGCTGATAACCGTTACCAAGCAACCCTATACAAGTACGATAGAATTGACCGATAAGCTTGACGAATCTCTGGAAGAGCTTGCCAGAACGCTGCCTGCCGACATCAAAATATCGAGCGACATTTTCCGGCAGTCAAAGTTTATCGACAGTTCGATAAACAATATCCAGAAAGCTTTGCTGGAAGGGGCCTTGTTCGTTATCATAGTCCTCTTCTTCTTCCTTATGAACGGCCGTGTGACGGTAATTTCGCTTGCCGCACTCCCTTTATCCGTCCTTATATCCCTGCTTGTACTTAAATTACTCGGACTCACTATTAATACGATGAGCCTCGGAGGTATAGCAATTGCTATCGGCTCGCTGGTCGACGACGCGATCATAGACGTAGAGAATGTTTATAAACGGTTGCGGGAGAATTACCTCAGGCCGAAAAAGGAGAGGGAGAATAACATAAAGATAGTGTACGAAGCCTCGCGGGAGATTCGCGTATCGATAGTGAACGCCACCCTTATAACGATAGTGGCCTTCATCCCGCTGTTTTTCCTCGGGGGAATGGAGGGGCGTATGCTCAAACCGCTGGGGATATCGTTCATTGTATCCCTGTTCGCTTCTCTTGTGGTTGCGATAACCCTCACGCCGGTTATGTGCAGTTATATGCTTACTTCAGATAAAGCGCTCAAGAGAAGTGAAAAAGAG
>CAKUKW010000116.1 GCA_934663885.1 uncultured Tidjanibacter sp. | reverse complement strand
GAAAGCTTTGTAAGCCCCATCTGTGCCTCCAGGCCGATAAAGAAATTCCCCGACTCGAAAGCGGCCGCAGCGGCAATGCCCGCATCAAACCTGTTCATGTTAACAAGATCGCCGAAAGTGGAAGTCGAACGGTCTATTACACCTATGCCGATGATCCTCCCGTCATACACTGTCTTCCCTCCGACGCCATAAGCTATATACGGCCCTGCACCGAGGCTTATCCTCCTGTAATTATCGAGCCATATTTTAGCTCCGACTAGAACAGGCAGCTCGATGTATAATGAGTTTACTGACATATTATTCGAGGTAAGGCCCAACACTCCCGATTTATATTTGGCGCCTCTTGCCGAGAGCATAAGCGACGGCTGGATAAAGACGGCGTCGGTGACGAATATATCGGAAACTACGCCTAACTTGAAACCAGGCTTTGCCTGGGCATTTTCGTCGCCAATGAAGGTCGTCATGCTGAAGCCCGCTTTGATGCCGACGTTTACCTGTGCGAAAGCAGCCGTGGATACGAACGCAAGGCAAATGACTAGTAGAAGTTTTTTCATGGTCTGTAAAGTTATTAGTTATACAAATATAATAATTTAGTTATTCCGGCGCGTCCCGGGGGGATAAATTTTTCATTAATATATTTACATGGCATCTATTAGCTGTCCCGGAAGATTTACGTAATCGGCGCAATAATTATACCATCATGATATAAACATAAAATGTAGCGGATTATTATATTACTTCTGCCTGGTCACAGTAAAAAAATGGAGGGATGAATTTTATTGTTGCAAATAATTATTACTTTTGCACGTCTGGGCGGGTATGGCAAGCATCATACGGCCAAACGGTTGCCCGTAATACATATTGGAGAGATGCCGGAGTGGTCGATCGGGGCGGTCTCGAAAACCGTTGTGCCTTCGGGTACCCAGGGTTCGAATCCCTGTCTCTCCGCCAGAAAATTGGGATGCCCACAGGGCGGACTGAAATAAAAACCACTCAAATTAGCTTAGAAGTGGTTTTTTATTTCCAGTATGTGAAGGCAACGGCCGTATCTTCCGAATTATGTTGTGAGGTGCTGCTCTTAGGGGAAAACCAACCTGAAGAAATGAGCGCTAATGCTCCCTCTCCCCCCAAAGCCACAGGATAAAAAGCAGGTTGCTGTGGGTGTCATATTTACAGCGATTTTTATTTTTGCCCATATTCAAAAACAGTTCCTGAAACTTTTTTTATTTATCCCGCTTCGGTTACATTTGTAGAATATAGGAGGCGCCTTGGAATAGCTCCCGGCAAGAAAACTTGCCTTCGCTCTGCGCTCGGCTTTCACTATATTTACAGAATACCGGATTTTGGGAAATAAGTTATTGATAATCAGAATGTACGCGCAGTTTGATTGACGGGTCGGTAATGATTGAGTAATGGTTAAGTTGCTGTAACCCACAATGTTTTGCACTACGTCAAATAACTCAACATAAAGATAGTCATTAAATCCGAAATATCCTAAGGAAGTTTCGGATATTTTCTTCCTTTTTCGGCGTATGCTCTTGTTTTATATGGCTTGATTTCAGCTATTTATTACTAAGCAACTTTCTTTTTTCGTGTAATTTCATTGCCCGGCGGTAGGAGTCGTAACTGCCGAATCCGGCAAGGGAAATCTTCTCGCTGTTGCTGTAATGCGATTTGGCCGGGTCGGCCACTATACGGTCGAGTTCGAGCAGTCGGCACTCGTTTATAAACTGGGAAAAATTCATCCCGTATGCCTGGTTAATGAACGCGGAAAGGTAGGTGCGGTTGGTATTAAGTCCGGTCGCAAGTTCAGCTATCGTAAGCCCCGGATTGAGGTACGGCTTGCGCTGTTCGATGTATCGCTTAAAATCCAGTACCGCGATCTCCGTTTTTTCGGGCACTGCACTCTTCGCTGCCTCCTTTGCATCTGTTTTCCGTATAAACACATAATTGCCGCGTATGGCGTTAAAGCACAGGATAATGTGCTGGAAGAAGATTATCAAGGCCGGAATTATCAAACGCAGTTGCGTAAACAAGGATTTGTACGGAAAGCGTACCGTGAGCAAAGGGACGACCAGAAAGCTGATCCACAATATAAGGAATATCTGCACCCAATAAAGGGAAGCCTCTCGAAGTTCAGAGGAATAATCGGCCATAAAGCGGCGGTAGCGGCGGTAACGTAGAATACTCAGGGAGGAATATACTATTCCCACGGCTGTCCGTAGCGGGTATCCCGCTTTCAGTAACGTATAGAACCCTTCGTACCCTTCGACGGATCGCTCCAGGTAGAGTGATGTGCCAAGGAAAACTTCGCGGGGGACGGCCAGCGACCATATCCCGTAAACGAGGAACACGGCCACCGGGAAAATGAAATGAAGCGGGGAGAAACGCTCCAGTTCGTCAGTCCGCGTGAGGATGAACAGAAAGCGGTACAGCACCACAGGGACGAGCATCCCGGCCAGTATCAAAAATATACGGTAGTACACGAAATCGTGGGGCCGGTACGCGTTGAAAGCGGACATAGCCCACGTAAAACATATCAGGGCGTAATAGAGGGCCAATGTGCCACGCAGCCCCGATCCTTTCAGCTTTTCCCACACCGGGAAGCGCAGCGACACCAGTATGATGCAGAACAGCCCGGAGAAAACCGGAGTGAGCAGTACAAGAAGGTTGTCTATTGCCGCGGTTTGCATTTCTTATAAGTCGGTATTATCGTTCGCTTTTTCTTTCGTTCCGCCGCCGCTCCGTGCCCGCAGGTAACTTTTATAGTAGGGAAATCCCGCCAGCGGAGTAACCTTACTCAAAGGCAAATCCTTGTATCGCTCCTGTTTGCGAAGCCTGTCCAACTCTTTCAGCCGCAAAGTGGCTATCAGCGCACTGAAATTCATGTTGTAGGTGGTGTTTATCACTTTCGACAGTTCATCCCTGCGCAGACCCATTTCCGCGGCCAGCATGCCCAGCTTCAAATCCGGTCTTAAATAGGGCTTTTCCCGGCGGAAATAATTATCGAGTTCCTTGCGGGAAAGCTGTTCCAGGGGCACTTTTCCCGTCGGCATCGAAGGCTCCTGCATGATCTCCCCCATACGCGATGCAGGTGCCGCGGGAACACTCTTTGCCTTCGACTTCATAAATAGCGGCGGATAGTTATGCCGCTGGATATTGTATAGCAGCACTACCATAACCGCCGATACGGCCGCCGCCCCCAAAACGGGGAACCAAAATGCATTTAACACGGACTGCATAGAGGTGAGCTTCGCTATGAACGGCTGTACCCACATAAGACTAATAATTATTATCATCGCATCGAGCCACCGCAGTTTGTACTGCGCTTTTTCCCGGCTGGCCTCCGGTAGTGAACGCCGATATTTCCCGATCCTTGCGAACGATAATAAAAGGTAGCCCGCCGTGAATAATACCTCGGCGGCCATTTGCGAGGCGAAAATCCGCGAGAAGAGAGGATATTCGGGATTTAACTCTCGAAAGCCCTCCACAATGCCCAGCGGCACGCCAAAGGGTATAAAAAGCATCCATATACCGAGCATCACAGGGATAACGAGGGGTAAAACGATATTAACCCGCGGGAATGCCCGCTGCTTATGCCCGGTCGTTACCCGGAAAACTATATAATAGAGAACGGCTCCGGTAGTGGTATGGGACAGATAAAATAGGGGGGCGAGTGCGGCGAATACCGGCGGATGCTGTATATAGAGAATCCACGAGGTGTACTTAACGAAGTAGCAGCCGAAAAAGAGCATCGCCGCCTTCTGGAGTTTACGCTCGGCGGGATTATACCTTTCGCCGACCAACATACCCATATAGACCGTGCTGGCGAGCGCACAAACGGCTACCCACCACCATATAGATATGATTATACTCAGTTGATTACCCAAAACCGGTTTTTCGGGTAAAGATATAAAATTACGCGGAAAAGGGACAGAAAAATACCCCGATTTACGAATTGTCCCTAAGATTTGTACGATGTGCAAGGAGCCTGGAATTTATACTCCGTAATTTTATCCCGACAAATAAACAATTCATCCGGTACGGAGTTTTGCCGTATCGGTTGTGTTATTTGAGAGCATATCAATTCCAAATAATCTTTAATTACTAAAAACAGTTACATGAAAAAGTTAAACTACTCTTTAGCGATTGCCGCCTGTGCGATGATCCTCTCAGGTTGCAGTAAGAACAACGGAGGAGAAGAAGTCCAAACCCCTATCAGCTTTATCAGCGGCATCGAGAATCATACCCGTGCCCATACCGGGATGAACACACAATTCCCCGCCGGGCGCAGCGTGGCGTTCTGGGTGGATAACGCGACCACTTCCGCACAGATTTACGGGAACAATGTACTGACGACCACCGCGGCAAACGGTTTTACGGGCGGCACGGAAATGTTCTTCCCGGAAACAGGGGAAAACGTCGATATTTACGCAGTTCATACGGGCGCGACGCTCGCCGAGGCTTTCCCTGCGGCTGCGGTTACGCACACGGTAGCGGCCAACCAGACGGCGGAGGCGGATTACTATAAATCCGACCTGCTTTATGCAACCCGCCGGGGCGTGTCGAAAACCACTTCCGCCGTGCAGCTGACATTTTACCATATGCTCGCAAAGGTGCGCGTGGCAATGGTTGCCGGGGAAAATTCACCTAACCTGGCAGGTGCGAAAGTGCAGATTCTCGGCACGAAACTCTCCGCCGGTTTCACACCCTCCAAAACCGCTGATATGACGAACCGGGCAGACCGCGCCGCCATGATCGCCGCAACGGGCAACGCTGCCGATATAACTTTGAGCAACGAGGCTTCGACGGACTTCACGGCGGCCAACGTCAAATATAACGATGCGGTAGTAGTGCCGCAGACGGTGCCGGCAGGAAGTACCTTTATCAAGGTTGAACTGGCTACGGGGGAATTTATGTCCTATGAGCTTCCCGCTGAACTCGCATTGACGAGCGGGAAAATGTACACCTACGAAGTAACCGTGAACGCCCGTACCGGACTGAGCGTAACGAGCAAGGTTACTGATTGGGACGACGGCGGAACGACACCGGTAGATGTAAACTAAAGGTGGAATCATGAAAAACAGTACAAAACACAAGCCGATCACGACATATTATCAATCCCCGCAGGTAGAGGTCATTAATGTAGAAACGGAAAGGGGTTTTGCCACCAGTGCCAATCTTACCAGCGACGTAAACGATTGGGAGGACGGCGGAAGGGAAAAAATAAATATATACTAACCTACTGATCCGTTTGACTTTCCCCGAAGATTCAAACGGGTTCAGTTAATAATAACAGATTCAGAATGAAAAAGCATTTTTTATATATATCCGCGCTCCTGCTGTTGGCAGGATGCTCGGCGGACGAGATAACCGACAATGGTACGGACGGTCTCGTACCTATCCGTCTAAGGAGCGGAATTGAGGTACAGACCCGCGCCCATACCGGCTTGGATGCACAATTTCCCGCAGGCCGGGGCGTGGCGTTCTGGGTGGACAACGCAGCCAACTCCGCGCCGATGTACGGTAACAATGTGCTGACCAGCGACGGTAACGACGGCTTTACCGGCGGGGTACAGATGTATTTCCCGCAGACGGGCGCTGTGGATATTTACGCTATCCACAGCGGGGGGACATTGGCCGAGGCGTTCCCGGCGGCCATTACCCACACGGTAGCGGCCGACCAGACGGCAGCGGCGGATTACTACAAATCCGACCTGCTCTACGCCGTAAACAAAGGGGTATCGAAGACAACAGCCAACGTACCGATGAAGTTCTACCACCTTTTGAGCAAGGTGCGCATCGCCATTGCTGGGGGCACACCGGAAACCGTCCTTACGGGAGCGAAAGTGGAGATAGTCGGCACTAAAACGGCGGCGGACTTCAGGCCCTCCAAAACGGCGGATATGACCGTGCAGGCCGACCGCGCCGCAATGGTGGCGGCAAGCGGCATTGCAGGAGCAATAACTTTAAGCACCGAGCCGTCGGCGGACTTCACGGCGGCAGCCGTGCGCTACAACGATGCCGTGGTGGTTCCCCAGAGCGTAACGGGCGGCACGGCGTTTATCCGCGTAACCCTTTCGGACAATACGGTACTGGAATGGAAATCCACCCTTCCGCTCACCTTCGAAAGCGGCAAACGCTACACTTACCACGTTACCGTAACCCGCACGGGATTGAAAGTTTCCTCGGTGGTTACGGATTGGGAAGACGACCTGCCCGAAGGTGTGGATATAATGCCGGAGGCAAACAGTTACATGGCCGAACCCGGCGGCAACCCTTTTCTTATCCCGCTATCGAGGGCTAACAAGGCCACAGATCCCCGCTACAACCTGGGCGCGGATGCTGCTGGACTCGGCGGCGTAACGGCGGATAACTGCACCGTCGAACTGGTTTGGGGCGATACCCCGGTAGGCGCTGGCGGAGTAATAAAGAAAATGGAGGTAATGGAACACTCGGGGCAGGGCTACATATATGTCGAACCGGGCATCGCGGGCAACGCGGTCATCTGTGTCAAAGTGGGGGACGTTATCAAATGGAGCTGGCATATCTGGGTAACGGAACCCGTAACTTACGCAACCGACACCGAAACCGGGCTTACGTGGATGGACAGGAATTTGGGCGCGGGCGGAGCAGGCT
>CAKUKW010000115.1 GCA_934663885.1 uncultured Tidjanibacter sp. | reverse complement strand
ACATAAGAACCAAAGATCAATAACTATTTTAGGGAGTGCTGGAAGTGGAAAGAGTACACTTATAAAATATCTGTTTGTCAATTGTATTGAAACTAATTTTAAGATACCAATAAAAGTAGAATTGCGGTATCTTAATGATTACGATGGAACGTTGATAGACTACATCAAAGAAAAAGTATTCAAAATAAATAAATTGGCACAACACGACAGAATCATTGAAAGACTGATGAGTTCGGGAGATTTTATTTATTTTCTCGATGGCTATGATGAAATCGGTTCTAGCAAGAAAGCTGCAATTACAAAGAATATAGACGAACTAACTAAATTGTATAATAAAAATTACTATATCCTCACATCACGTCCTTTTTCTATGGTAGAATCTCTGCCAATGTTCCATCATTACGAAGTATGTGAGTTAAGTGATGAGGAGGTTGATCAGTTCATAAGAAAGCAAATACCTGAAACTGAAAGCGAAATAGCATCAAAAATGATATATGCGATACGCACTACTAACAATATTGCCTATCGAAGTTTTTTGAGTAACCCACTCTTGCTATCAATGTTCATACTTACTTTTCAAACTTACTCCAATATTCCTCAGAGAATAAGTGAGTTCTATGGACAGGTTTTCGACACTCTATATTCAACTCACGATAGCGTTTCGAAATTGGCTTTTGAGAGAGAAAGGCAAAGCGGGCTTATTAAGGAACAGTTCATCGAGGTTCTAAAGATGTTCTCTTTCATTTCTTTTTTTAAAGAAAAGTTCGTTTTTTCAAACGTATATCTCACAAATGAACTGAGCTATGTTAAGGAGAAAAAACATATTGATTTTGATATCGAAAAATTGATTTCTGATTTACAGATAGCAATATGTATTTTAAATAAAGAGGGAACAGAATATCTGTTCCCTCATAGATCTTTACAAGAATATTTCGCTGCATTATATGTAGCCTCTTTGGGCGATAACAATAAAGAGCAGATATATAGTAAGATTTACACAGGAATTATGACAGATGATTCTGTTAATACAACACAATCTCGTGAAAACTTCTATAATATATTATCGGAGTTAGATAGTAAATACGTGACTCGCCATATCGTTATACCTTTTTTAGAAAAATTGAGAGACTTAAAAATATCTACAAATATAACTTACAAGGAATCAATAACTCTATTTTATAAATTTCAAACATTTTATAGTGGTTTTCGGTTTATCTTAAATAGGAGCGAGATAAATAGTATAAGTAATAATCACGTAAAATCGGTTTTAGATTTAAATATTGGGTTGTTTCAAATTCGAGAGAGCGCAAGATTAAATAAACAACAAAAACAAAATATCCAACTTACATTGGTTCCTTTCTTTGCAAGATATTCCAATGAGTTAATAAAAGTAATTCAATATCTTAAGGATAAGCTTAATGAAGAGAATAAAATGGATGAGGATATTATCGCCCTAATAAAGAATTACTGAAAATATACCACTTATATCGCTTCCCTCCCTAACCTATCCAACAATCACACCCCCTCCACTTTTCTATGGGAAATTTTTCAGCACACACTAACCGAATTATATAATACCCGATTTTTAAACATGCAGTCGAATTAAGACAACATAAAATTCGTTGCGACAATAATAACTATGTCTGCAACCAACGAAATGAAAGGCTATCCGAATCTGGGTGGCCTTTCGTCTTTTTATTAACCCTTAAATTCAACTATAATATGAACGCAATTCAACTTGTATCTTTACATGTCCTGTATGAACAGAACAATGTCGTAGACGAACTGATAAAGACAGGAGCGATAACCGATGAAAGTTTGTACGGAGAGTGGTACGAAGTCCTCGAATGGTGGTTGGTAACTCCATTTTTAGCTGAATATCTGAAAGCGGAGAATGAAATAATAATCGAGGAGTGCGGATGCTACTGGTGGGGACGACAGACAAGCGGACAAGCTATCTATATGGATAGCGTTATATCCGAAATATGTTCCTCATTCGATTAAACACGGGTGACAACCAAAAATAAGGGACTATAAAAGTATAATTTTCAATCGGGTGTCATCGACAAAGCCATCTCATTTCGGGGTGGCTTTTTCATTTTATAAGGCTGTGGAATCATTTCATACAGCTATGATGCAATTTTACACAATGCAATCCAAATCACGAAATTATGAATGTTAAGACAGGTAAATTTGCAGAATATGAGGACGATATGCCAAGATATATAATACTGACCAACAGTAATGAGGTCGTAAGGGTATCGCCCGAAAGGATTGCTTATATAAGTTCGGACGGCAACTATTCCTCAATGGTGTTAATCGACAGTGAAAAGCACGTTTTTTCGTTCAATCTATCCTCATTTGAGAAGATACTGGAACAGCAACTCGGAGATGAACCACAGACGCTTATAAGGCTTGGAAAGAGGTTGATTATAAACGGCAAATACATTCATTACATAAATATAAGCAAGCAACAAATAACATTATCGGATATAAGCTTTCCGACAAAGTTCACTCTTAAGGCATCAAAAGAAGCGTTACGCAACCTTAAAACCACACTTGAAGAAAGTATAAGTACACCTTTAGATTAACTAATAAAAATGTTTAAAATGAAAAAGATTTGTCTATTTGCAACATTAGTTGTTGCTATGTTCATTACCAGTTGCGGTACATCATCGCATCTTACACACAATCGCAACATTAACGAAACAACTGTGGAGTTAAATCAAAAGAACTTCACAGTAAAGCGTACAGTACAGGGGCAGGCGACTGCTACATATGTTCTCGGTATAGGAGGCTTATCTAAAAGAGCGATGCAAAGTAACGCACAGGCAGAGATGATGAAGAACGCCAATCTTAAAGGTGCGGAAATCGTTATCAATCCGACTCTGGAAGTTAAGCGGATCAACGTTCTTCCATTCTATCAGAAAGTGCAGATAACATCATACGGCTACGTTATCGAATTTACGGAGTAATTTTAAAATCGAATTAACATGAAAAAAGTATTTCTACTTCTGACCCTGCCTTTACTGGCATTATCATTTACCGCCTGCAATAAGGGCAATGATGAAGGAAACGACAACAAGGCAAAGCTTGTTAAGCAACTTTCCCAAGATAACGGATATATGGACTTTGAGTATGACAATCAACAACGTCTTACAAGAGTCTCGGGAAGTATTCCTGTATCTACTTTCACTTATGCAGGCAACACCATTACACAAAATGGTAAGGGTTTTAAGAATATTTTTTTGCTAAATTCTGACGGTTATCTAATAGAACGCACTTATGAAGATGACCGTTTTGAAACTTATACTTATACATACCAAAATGGCTATTTACATACGGTTAGCCTTAACAACAACCTGAGATTTACCTGCAAGTGGGAGAACGGCAATATGGTCGAAAAGATTTATCCAAGCGGAAAATCTGCATACTTTACTTACTACGACACCGAAGATAAGATGAATATTGAACTTATAACCAGTATGAATATAGAGGGAGAGCTTTTTAAGACCAAAGGACTACACAGTAAAAACCTCTTAAAACAAACAGATGATTACGAAGGTTATTCATATAAATACACCTTTGACGATCAAGGTTATGTTACCGAAATACAGGTTAAACGAGAAGATAGTGGTAATACATATACACAGACCTTAACTTACTATTAATCTCTGAATATCTTAAAAATCAAAAATACCCTATTCCGCTAACACGGAGTAGGGTTTCTTTTTTTAGGTGCGATTTTTAAGACTTGATATAGTATTCAGATAGATAACTTATTTATTAACCATTCTCGGAATTAATAAGAAAGTTAAACCACCAGTTAAACCGTTTTTCGGCGATAAGTAAGAATAGGAATGATAGTAGATGTGAAAATGTGAATTACAGTTAGTTACAAGCGTGGAGAGGGGTCGAAAACCGCGTACCCGACATGCTTAGAAGGCTGTTGCTCTATCCAACTGAGCTACGGAACCATTGTCGTGCTAAACTCACTCAAATCATTGTAAAGGCTGTTTCAGCCTTATTGCAACGTTATTTCCGTATGGTTTAGCGCCTTTCGGGAAGCAAAAGTAACTGTTTTTCGCGATTTCTCCAACTATTGGGATACAGCCTTTGCGCCGGGAGGCCTTGTACTGCATTAGTGCAGTGAAATTTCCCTGTGCCTGCAATAAGTAGCGATCAGCCCTGAGCGTTAAATAATCGATACATGTCTTCGGTCCCGGTGAAAATAATTAACTTTGCCGCGTAAAAATATTACGGATTTACGGCAGAAAAATGAAACTACGAATATTATCAACCATATATAAAGGATGTATTGCCATCATGCCCTTATTGATGATCTCCTGCAACAGCAGCACCGTGATCGTCGAGCCCGATGACTCGCCGTATGCAAATAGGGTTTATGAGTATATGCCCGCTCCGGGACAGTTTATAAATGACCCGCAGAATGGTTTCGCAGAGGGTTGGTCCCGCGATGATGCGGCACAATATGCTCTGAAGGAGTTGAATAAAGACGGGGGTTTTGTTTCGCTGGGCGGATTCGGGGGCTATATAGTGGTTGGCTTCGACCACAGGATCCCCAACGCGGCATCAGGTGAAGGATATGATTTCGCCATCGGCGGGAACCAGTACTACGGCAGTTCCGAACCGGGAATAGTGTGGGTAATGGAGGATGCCAACGGGAACGGACTGCCTGACGACACCTGGTACGAACTCGGCGGAAGCGAGACCGGAAAGACGGGAATAATACAGGATTACGCGGTGACATATTACCGCCCCCCGGCTCCGAAGAGCCCTGTGGAATGGAAGGACAACCAGGGGAACAGCGGTACCATCGACTATATGGGCAGCTTCCACGGGCAGGAGTATTATTATCCGCAATGGATAACCGAAGACGAATACACCCTTACGGGCACCCGGCTCGAGGCCCGTAACAAAGTTATCGACGGCAGATGGGTAAACGGCTCCTATGACTGGGGCTATGCCGACAACTACGGGAATGACCATCATTCCCCCTCGTCCGGCAAAGGAGCGTACGTGGGATTCAGGATATCGAACGCGATTGATTCCGACGGATCGCCGGTTCACCTGCCGTATATCGATTTCATTAAAGTGCAAACGGGCGTAAACGCCAAGAGCGGGCCCCTTGGGGAGGTTTCCACTGAAGTTTTCTTTTTCGAAGACCTTAATGTAGGTAAATAAACCTTGCAGGGTTTATTTTAGAATCACGGGACTCCGCCTTTTAACGGATTCCCGTTTACGCCGGCCGCATTAAGGCGATTTCAGGTTTGAGGGCCCGGTACCAACATACAAAAAACAAAGGCGGCCTCGTCAGGCCGCCTTTAATTTCATACCGCTTCCGGGTAAAAAGGTGTAACTACTCGCTTTTCTTGCCGGCGAAGCGTTTCTCTTTGATACGCGCTTTCTTACCGGTAAGGTCGCGGAGGTAGTATATCCTTGCGCGGCGGACTACGCCGACCTTGTTTACCTCGATGCTGTCGATGTGTGGCGAATAAAGCGGAAAAATACGCTCGACTCCCACCCCGTTGGAGATTTTGCGGATAGTGAACATTTTCGTCACGCCGCGTCCCTTGATCTGGATGACCACACCGCGGAAGCTCTGAACGCGTTCCTTGTTACCCTCTACGATCTTGTAAGATACGGTAACGGTGTCGCCGGCCTTGAATGAAGGAACCTCCTTGGGTACCCACATCGAATCCTCTGCGATTCTGATTAGATTGTCCATTTTGCTTAACTAGTTAAATTTAAGCGGGGAATATTACGGACCCTTTCGTTCTTCATAAGAGATTCCGCCGCCGGGGTGCAAAGATATCTTATTTTCTTTAAAAACAAAAATTTTTCAAATCCGAGATACCATTCCCGTCCTTTTTTGAACTGATTATTGCCCGAATCGATAATTTTTTTATAACCTGCGGTAATACAAGGCATACAAATACTCACAATTTGTTTGAATGAACAGCGACCTCGCCGCGATCAGGAAGTATGGTTACCTCCCGTGACGCCATAGATTTCGGCGGTAACATAACTGGATTCGTTCGAGGCGAGGAAAACGTACACTCCAGCCATTTCGGCCGGCTGCCCGGCGCGCCCCATCGGAGTGTTATGCCCGAAATCGGGAAGGTCTTTCTGTAGTTGCCCGCCTGCAACCTGCAGAGCCGTCCATATTGGGCCAGGAGCCACTCCGTTTACACGGATACCTTTGCCCACAACCTGCTTTGCGAGCGCGCGCGTAAACGCTTCGATAGCCGCTTTAGAGGCAGCGTAATCGAGGAGGTTCTTGCCCGGCTGGAATGCCTGGATGGAAGAGGTGGTTATTATACTGCTCCCGGCCGGCAGATGCGGCAGCGCGGCTTTTACGATCCAGAACATCGAAAATAGATTCACCTCGAAGGTTTTCCTTAACTGCTCCGTACTAAGGTCTTCGATATCTGCAACGGCTTGCTGCATACCCCCGTTGAGTACGATAATATCGATGCCGTCAAGTTTCTTTATGGATTCCTTGACCAGTTTTTTACAAAACGATTCGTCGGAAAGGTCACCAGGGATAAGATGTATTTGATGCCTTTCGTCCCGTAATAACTCCTCCAGCGAATCGGCGTCTTTCTTCTCCGCGGGCAGATAGTTAATCG
>CAKUKW010000114.1 GCA_934663885.1 uncultured Tidjanibacter sp. | reverse complement strand
GACCTCAACGATAAGCCGTGGTTGTCGATAGGGAGCTATTTCGACGGACTGAGGCCTTTCAAAGGCACATACGACGGGAACGGGTACAAGATCAGCAGGCTGCATGTAGACCACAGCGACGGAAGGGACAGCGGCGGATTGTTCGGCACCATACAAAAAGCGACCCTGAAGAATATTAACGTATCCCAAGCCAATGTGACGGGAGCCTCATACTGCGGGGGCGTCTGCGGCGAGAATTACGGAGGAACTATTTCCAACTGCACCTTCGACGGCACCGTTTCCGGACGGCAGCGGATGGGAGCTATTTGCGGCTATAACAACGATGGCGGACTCATCGAGAACTGCACCAATAACGGTACGGTCAACGCATACGACCTATGGAACGGCGGCGTTTGCGGAGGTAATGACGACGGTATTATAACCCGCTGTGTCAATAACGGTACCGTATCGGGAGTCGGCGAACGCCGGGAATACATCGGCGGAATAACCGGATACAATCCTTCGGGCAGCTCCGTCATGAACTGCATCAACAACGGCACCGTTACCGGAACCGAAAGGGTCGGGGGAGTATGCGGCTGGGGCAACGGAGGCGACTTCCTGAATTGCATCAACACAGGAGCGGTTTCGGGGGTCAAGAGTGTCGGCGGTATATCCGGTTCGCACTGGAAAGAGCCCCTCAACGGCTGCATAAATACGGGCGAGATCTCCGGGATCGGAGACGAGAGCCAACAGATCGGGGGAATAACCGGGCAATGCGACGGGAATGCTACGGTCGTCGCCAGCTATAATACCGGGAAAATATCGGGCGGATCCAATGTCGGCGGTGTCAGCGGACTGCTCATCAGGGCAACAGTTTCGGCATGTTACAACACCGGACTCGTAACGGGCAACACGAACGTGGGAGGAGTTTTCGGCCTTACTACCCCCGAAAGCAGTATATGGAGTAACAATTACTGGCTGAAACACACGACAGGCGCAACCACGGGCGTAGGTGGTTCCGACGACGGGGGAGCGACTCCCTTCGGGGCGGTATCATGGCCCTCGGCCACATTGTCGGGCTGGGGTATCGGCAGCGGCGATGGCAGCTACTGGAAATCGCTCGGTGCATGGACATCCGGCGGCAATCCCGACGGAATAAACTCGGTATTTCCCGTACTTTGGTGGGAGGAGTAATGTAAAGGTGACCCTGCAGGTTCGTACTGCCCCAACCTGTAGGGCCCCATAACCACTTGTTGCCGGAGCTGGCCGAGGGTAGCGATGGAAAACCCGATAAGACGGGCGACATACTACAAAGGTGTCAACCAGTTCCCGCATATCGGAAAGATGAAGGCGTGGTATACTATTATATCTTAGTCGGACAACTATATCGCGGCAATAGTTATTAGCGGGTGATACATGATTTTATGGCGCATTGATGGCGATAACGCAGCATATTGAGAGCACCGGTTTTAAAGCCGGTGCTCTATTTTTATGGTTCGGTCCGTAGTAGCGATATTTCCATTCAATGATTTCTCCGCACAACCGTACCCGAACCGGTGAATAGCTGCTTTGCTTTACTTCGATATACCAAACAGGCTTATTTGTGCAACATTAAACATTTCGCTTGCATAATCAACATAAAGATATTATTTTTAAAGTGTAACCTTAGAACTAATACAATTATGAAAAAATCAATCTTCTTGTTTTTAGCGTTATTCGCCCTCGCTTCATGTTCGCAGAAGCCGGATAAACCCTTCATTGAAAAAGATGCGGTGGAACTCGATTGCCGGTTCTCTCATATCGATGAAGCCGGACATGTTTTCGTATTCGTGGAAACTCGTGTTGAAGCAGACCCCTTAATATGCTCAGAATGCTTCTATAACAAATGGGTAGTGGTAGGCGGAGGCTATGTACAATGCCTTCAATGTGGAGCAATATATAAAATTTATCAGCAGCCTCTGCAGTCTTCCATCGCGGAGAACCGAACAGCAGCCGGAAATTAATGTTATTAAAAATAAACGGAAGCACTTTTCCAGCACTCCCGTTTATTTTATGTTTAGCGGCACTAAAACTCCACGCATCAAACTACCGGCTTTAAATATCCATGTATTAGATACGGGGCGGCAGTATACCTGAACCGCCTTTTATAATGGGGCCGGCATATTAATCACTTTTATGCTGCGCAGTTCCACATCCGGAGATATAAACCCGTCCTTTAAGGGCTCGTCTTTTGCATAGTCTGTACTGAGGTATTTTTTGCTGTCGTCGGCGAATACCGTGACGACAACCGAATCTTCACCCAACATATTCTGGGCCTTGATAGCGCCGAGGAAATTGCCGCCCGAAGATATGCCTACCCCCAGCCCGAACGTTTTCGCCAGTTTCTGGGCCATTATTATCGAATCGCCGTCGTCAACCATGATAATGTCATCGAGCCTGTGAAGCTCAACTATGGAGGGTATGAATTCGTCGGAAATCCCCTGGATGCGGTGCTTCCCTACCCTGTAACCCGTGCTCATAGTAGGTGAATTGGCCGGCTCCAGCGGAAAACTCTTGATATTGGGGTTTACGCTCTCTTTAAGGTATTTACATACACCCATTACGGTACCACCCGTACCGACACCGGCAACAAACCCGTCCGGCACAAGGCCCAGCGATTTGAGCTGGGCGGCTATCTCGGGGCCGGTAGTATGGTAGTGGGCGTCGCAGTTGCACTTGTTGTCGAACTGGCAGGGAAGGAAAACATTCTCCGGATCATTTTCATAAGCCTCGCGTGTCATGGCGATGCTTCCCAGGAACCCGCCCTCCTCGGGCGTAACGAGGCGTATGTTTGCCCCGAAGCTCTTTATAAGGTTTATGCGCTCGGCGCTCATCCAGTTGGGCATATAAATCGTAACCTCGTGCCCCATTGCGCGGCCCAATGCCGAAAATGATATCCCCGTGTTACCGCTGGTAGCTTCCAGAATACGCATTCCCGGACGCAATTTCCCGCTTTTATACGCATTACGGAGGATATAATAGGCCATCCTGTCCTTGATGCTGCCGGTATAATTGAAATATTCGGCCTTAGCGTACAGCTTGCGCGGGCGGCCTTTGAAATTGTACTCTATTTCCAGCATCGGCGTATTGCCTATGCATCCCCCCAGGCGCTCGAGCCTGACGGCCATATCGATATTTTCCATCTGATATATTTATCGAAAGTGTGTTCGGTTAGCTCTGAGCCCACGTGAAATTCACCGGCTGAATATTTTAAAACAGGCTCTGTGTATACAAAAATAATATTTTCCATGAAAAACAGCAGTTTTTATGGAGCAAAAACCATATTTTTATAGCACGATTATGATTCCGACAGGACATATAACACTCTCCCAGCTCCAGAACGCCATCAGGGAAACCCTGGCCGCGACGTTCCGTGGGCCCGTGTGGACAATAGCCGAGATAGCCGATCTCAAAGTTAACCACTCCTCCGGTCACTGCTACCTGGAGCTCGTGGAAAAAGGTTCGGCCAACGGTGTCCCGAAAGCCCAGGCCCGGGCCGTGATATGGAGGCAGTCTTACGGGATGCTATCGGCGTATTTCAAGGGCGCTACCGGGCATGAGCTCGCCGTGGGGATGAAAGTCCTTGTCAACGCCGCCGTGACATACCACGAGCTTTACGGGCTCTCGCTCCAGATATCAGACATCGACCCCATGTATACGATAGGCGACATGGAGCGGCAACGGCAGCAAACCATAGAGCAGTTGAAAGAGGACGGTGTTTTCGACCTCAACAGGGAGCTCACGATGCCGGAGGTTATACAAAGGATAGCGGTCATATCGTCGCCGGGCGCCGCCGGACTACGGGATTTCCTGAAAGAGCTCGAAAGTAGCATTTACCGTTTTGAAACGGAGCTTTTCGAAGCGCTTATGCAGGGCCACGCGGCTGAAGAATCAATCATTAACGCCCTGGAGCGTGTATCCGGAAATTTGGAAAATTTCGATGCGGTAGTGATAATCCGCGGAGGAGGCTCCCAGAGCGACCTGAACTTCCTCAACTCTTACCTGTTGTCATTCAATGTCGCACAATTTCCCCTCCCGGTCATTTCGGGGCTCGGGCACGATAAAGACCGGAGCGTGCTCGATATGGTTTCGGCCGTTTCCCTTAAGACGCCCACGGCAGTCGCATCATACCTTATAAACAAATCAGCCGGAATAGATTCTGAACTTGAATCCCTATGTGAAAAGATATATACTGCGGCCATGCAGGCGATATCAAGGGAAAACAACAGGAATGCAAGGCTTGCGGAATTCCTTTCCAGGAAGAGCGGCGATATCTCGCACAGCATGGAGCTCGTTCTGGCACGCATGGAAAGCCGGTTGCCGGAGCTAAAAAATAACATACTACTGTCTCAGGGAGAACGTATTTCGTCGATGAGGATGCTTATGGAAGAACGGGTAAGAAGCCTGATGCGTTCCTCCAAAATGAAACTCGACGGATACGGACGCGACATATCGGCCAGCGACCCGCGGAAAATTCTCTCGATGGGATTCGCCATAGTCCGCTCAAAAGGGGTGGTCGTCCGCTCTGAGGAGCAACTCTCCGAGGGAGATACGCTCGATATCACGCTCGCAAAAGGAAAAATAACAGCTAAAACCGAAGATAATGGGAAAAGATAAGACATACGCCGAGTCAATGGCCGAAATAGAAGCCATCCTCGCAAGGCTGTCGAACGAGAGTGCCGATATAGATACGCTTGCCGAAGAGGTAAAGAAAGCCACCGCGCTTATTAAAAGTTGCAGGGAAAAGCTGCGCAAGGCTGAAGAAGAGGTAAATAAAATACTATCGGAGGAAGATTGATTAAAGCAGCATTACACAATTTGCATAATCAGATATCGTCCGATTTACGGAATTTCTATCTGTGTTTAATTTTTCTCCTGCGCAACACTGCACCGTAAAATCGACGCGCGCGGCGGGGCTTCTCCTCCGTCGCGCGCGTTATGAAAAAATTACAAACTCTGAAATTTACTCTTCGGCATTACCCGAAACTATATCGCACCAGAGCCCATGAGTCCTTCATGACATCCTATCCTTCCAAATCTTTGCCTGCAAAGCTCTCCTTGAGATAGGTATCAAGGTAGCACAACTCACAATCGTTATCGATGACGAACTCCATAAGCATCTGCTCATCGTCGTAACCATCGGGGCAATTTATACCGCAGGCGTAGTCAATGTCGCTCATAGGCTTTAATTGTTTTTACTTCTCTTTTACTTTTAAAACGCCCGCCGTTTTATATTATTGTGCGAAGGCGTGTATAAAAATAAATGTAGCCTTGAACTTACCCCCACCAGCCCCAATAAACGGCTCGCAATCATACTGCAAGAAGGTTAGGGGACATCAAAATCGTCTTCACGATGCGATGGGCACGATATAGAAAGGGAATAAACCACGTACGCGGTCAACTCCCCCCTATACATTTTACTAACCCCTTCAATACCGGCACCAGCCGCTATTTACCCATTTCTCAGGAAAGCGCGAGCTGGTTATCCTTAACCATTTTACGAAGGTTAATAAGGGCATAACGCATACGACCCAACGCCGTATTGATGCTCACCTCGGTCTGCTCGGCGATCTCCTTGAAGCTCATGTCGGCGAAATACCGCATCATGACGACTTCTTTCTGCTCTTCGGGAAGTTTGTTGACAAGCTTCCTCAAATCCTCTTCTATCTGTTCGGAGACTATCCTGTCCTCCACGGTAAGGTCCGAAAAACGGCGGCTGTTCAGGATGTCGTAACCGGCATCCGCCTCGTTGACGTTATTCTGCTGTTTCGTCTGGCGGAAATGGTCGATAACCTGGTTATGCGCTATGCGCAATACCCACGACAGGAATTTGCCGTTGTCGGTATACCGTCCTTCATCGATGAAACGCACTACCTTTATGAAAGTTTCCTGGAATATATCGTCTGCGATTTCGTTGTCCTTAACCATCATGCGGATATAATCCAAAACCCTTTTGGAGTGCCGCTCGATTAATCTTGAAATAGCTGACTGATCGCCCGAAAGATAAGCATTCAGCAACTCCTGGTCACTCAACGCTGATTTCGTAATGTTCATACTCTATCCTTAAATTGGTTCAGAGTCGACTTTTACTATAGGCAATCAAATTTAGGTTTTAAAAATCTTAATATTCGAATGCAAGATAACGCCTTTTTGCAAAATACCAAAATTTTACGCTAAAAAAATTACATACTCCGGGCCAACCCCTGTTATTATTCTTGTCTATTTAAAGGACAAACGGGGTGCCAAATGGCTCAAAGGCAGGTGCGTGTCAGTCCGGTTTTTATTGGGCGACAAATTACGGGTGTATAAATCAATGCTTTATATGAGAGTGCGCAGATTATGTATAAGTATGACACAAGTTCAGCCACGCATGACATAACGTGACACAAGTGCCGTCCCATGACAAAAAAATAAAAAAAGAGGAGATACTTTCATATCTCCTCAACCCATTTTAAAACTAATTGCTCAAGTTAGTTTCAATAATATGTTTCGTGTCCCAAACATATCGTTACAAAATTAATCAATATTTTATAACTGCAAAAATATTTTACAATTAATATTTATTATTTTTCTATAAATATTCCGGACCGTTGTAATAACGTTCCCCGAAGCATTGTCAAAATCTCAAAAAATTTATTTTACGGTCTGGTAATAGCACCTCTTGGGGGACTCTACCCTGCCCTCCCTGACGAGTTTTTTTATAACCTTGTCGACTTCCGCCTTATCGAGGCCCGTTTCAGCGGCCACTTCCC
>CAKUKW010000113.1 GCA_934663885.1 uncultured Tidjanibacter sp. | reverse complement strand
ACCTGCGCAGGGCGTCCTCTATCGCGCGCGACTGGGAATTGTTGCGGTACAGCACTGCTATTTCCGCCCAGTGACGGTCGTTCTCCCGCCCCAGCCGACGTATCATTTCAGCCACCAGGTGTGCCTCCTCCTGGTCGGTATAAGCCTTTACGACCTTTATTTTATCACCTTCGCTCTTCTCCGAAAAAACGGTCTTGGGTATCTGGCGGCTGTTCTTGGCAATTATGCTGTTGGCCGCGGCCACTATGTTCTGCGTCGAGCGGTAGTTCTGCTCCAGCTTGAAAAGTTTCGCAGAAGGGTAATCGCTCTGGAAACGCAGTATATTCTCGATCTTCGCCCCGCGGAAAGAATATATGCTCTGGGCGTCGTCGCCCACCACGCAAAGGTTGGAATGATCCTGCGAAAGCCGCCTCAGTATAAGGTACTGCGCGTAATTGGTATCCTGGTATTCGTCTACCAGGATATACTGGAACCGGCGGCCGTAGTACTCCGTCACCCCGGGGAAATCCCTGAAAAGGATGTTGGTATAGAGCAGGAGGTCGTCGAAGTCCATGGCGTTGTTGGACTTGCACCTGCGGGCGTATTCGAGGTAGATTCGCGAAAACTCGGGCTTTTTGCGGTGGCGGTCCTCGGTCTGGCACGACTGGTTTGACGCGTACGCCTCGGCCGTGACCAGATTATTCTTGGCCAGCGAGATGCGTGAGTGCGTCTCGCGGGGTTTATAGTCGTCCGTATTGAGCTGGAACTCTTTGATTATCGTATTGAGCAGGCTCTCGCTGTTCGACGAATCGTAAATCGTGAAATCGGAAGTAAAGCCTATTTTCTGCGCCTCGGAGCGGAGTATACGGTAGAAAACCGAATGGAATGTCCCCATCCAGATATAGCGGCTCTGGCCGCCGGGCAGCATACGTTCGATACGCTCCCTCATTTCCCTCGCGGCCTTATTGGTAAATGTAAGAGCGAGGATGGCCCCCGGATAAACCCCCTGTTCGATCATGTACGCGATGCGCGAAATGAGCACACGGGTCTTGCCAGAACCGGCGCCAGCCACGATCAATGAAGGCTTTTCGTAATTTATGACCGCTTCGCGCTGTGCGGGGTTGAGTTCGTCGAGGAAATGAGGCATTGCCGGATAGGTGTTTTTACAGTTCACAAAAATAACCAAAATTTTCCGCGGTTTGCCATACGCGCTACGTAATACTACGACCTGAAATTTTGATTTCAATGAAAACTGCCTTTTCATCCCCTCTGTGCGGCCTCCCGAAGTTGTCGGCAGGAGACACAAAAACGACGATTCGCACTACTCCGGGGAGGTATACGGTTTTGTTTTTGTAACCATCTTATAATTAAGGCTAAACTTTGAGGCCTATAAGGTCGGATTTTTGCAATAATCCTTGATTAATAGAGTTTTATGTTATAGATTTACATACAGCGCTTGCCAGTTCTACTGATCAGGTGCGCCGTTATTAACTTAAAAAATAAAATCATTATGGAAAGAATCATTAATTTTATAGTAGCCGCCGTGATGACGGCAGTGTTCATATTTTTTGCCGGGCTGTGACGGACGGGAGGGGCAAGAGTCATCGTTCGACGACGAAGGCTTCAACCGCGCTCTTACCGACGTTTATTCGAACATCGGCATTTTGAAGGAAGCCACAAGGATCTCCGAGCCCGACAGCTCCGAAGTCAATAAGGCAGACATAGAATTCCTTATTAATTGATATACGATATAGGTGAAGTGTAGGGAATTAGGGAAGTTGTGGAAAACTCCCCGTACTATAAGAATCTGGCAACATTTGAGCATTCAGGATTGCAGAACTCAATTATAAAGAACGCATTGATTATGTCAAGGCAAATGCGACACCTGAATTTATAAAGTTCCATACTCATCTTATAGCAAATATTTCCTTGTACAATATTGACCATGTGATGAACAACAACAATTTGCTCCCCAATGAAAAATTAGCGCTTTCCGCCAGTTTTACATTGTTTGAGAACAAGAATATAAAGACCGACGGAATACAAACGAAATCCGGTAGCTGTTAATCAGTTTATAATAATGATATAGATGAATGTTATGAAGATTTTCTTTTAGGATTGGCGGGAGCATTTGTAGCTGTATTTGGAAACCCTGTAGGAGGACTGGTCGTGGGAGGAATTGCCGGTGTCGTTTATGCTGATTGTCTCGATGACGCCAAGAAAGTATTTCAAAACTGTAAGGCTAACGAAGTGAAAAGGATTATTAAAATAAAATACGTTACTGTTATGAAACATATATTTTCCAATGCGTTTAACTCCGAGGAAATACTAAAGACCGACAAATATTACTCCCTGTGGAATAAATTCGCGTGGATATGGTTAATATCGTTTCTACTGGTACTTATTTTGAGGTTAAGTATTCCTGATTCCAGAAGCTGGTTATCGCCGGTATATGCAATTGCTATTTTCATATTCATTTTGACCACCGTTGTAATTTTTATTGTGCGGATAGTGAAGCTCAAAGTTATCGACTGGACGCAGATTCTCCTTTCCGGGTTATTGCTATGGGTTGCACTGGGTATGATAAACAATGCCGGAGGCTGGAGTGCGGTGTTTTCAGGCTTATAGTCGGTTAGGAAAAAATAAATCGTCATCGCAACAGCTTGCTGATGAGCGATTTTAAGATATTACATAACGCAACGGGGCGGAAGTTCTTCTGTTCCGTTTCTTTATACCCTGCTATATGTTTCTTACGAAAAAAATATCTTTTTTATACTAACTTTGTAACCCTTACGTTCTTACTCTGCGAGTAAGGCTTCGCAAAAACTTTTTAAGATCCGGCGCCTCCGCATTCAATAGCGCAGGGAGATGTTTCCGCCGGACAACCTGCAAGGAAAACTAACATAAACGATATGAACGAAGTTATAAACATCAAGGAGCTCAACGACAGGATAGAACGGGAAAGCCAGTTCGTGGATATCCTCAATATGGAAATGGGCAAGGTTATAGTGGGACAGAAACATCTTATCGACACCCTCCTCATCGGCCTCCTTTCGGGCGGGCACATATTGCTGGAAGGCGTTCCCGGGCTCGCAAAGACCCTTGCGATAACCACTCTTGCGCACGCCGTGGACGCACGTTTCAGCCGCATCCAGTTCACTCCCGACCTGCTGCCCGCCGACCTTATCGGTACGCTTATATATTCGCAGAAAAAAGAGGAGTTCTACGTCAAGAAGGGTCCCGTTTTCGCCAACTTCATACTCGCCGACGAAATTAACCGCTCCCCGGCAAAGGTGCAGAGCGCGCTTCTCGAAGCGATGCAGGAGCACCAGGTAACCATAGGAGATGAAACTTTTCCGCTACCCGAGCCTTTCCTTGTGCTCGCAACCCAAAACCCGCTGGAGCAGGAGGGAACATATCCGCTTCCGGAGGCGCAGGTCGACCGTTTCATGCTCAAGGCCCGCATAACCTACCCGCGCAAGCAGGAGGAGAGGGATATCATCCGCATGAACCTCGCCGAAGGAGGATACCCGAAAGTCGGGAAGGTGATCTCGCCGCAGGACATCATCAAGGCGCGGGAAGTGGTCTCCGACGTCTATATGGACGAGAAGATCGAAAAATATATCATAGACATTATCTTCGCCACCCGCGAACCGCAGGAATACGACCTGTCGAGGCTCTCTTCGTTGATATCGTACGGTGGTTCGCCACGCGCAAGTATTTCGCTCGCCAAGGCGGCTAAGGCTTACGCTTTCATCAAACGCCGCGGTTATGTCATACCTGAGGACGTCCGAGCCGTATGTCACGACGTACTCCGGCACCGCATCGGGCTCACTTACGAAGCCGAAGCCGAGAACGTGACCACCGAAGAGATAATAACCGAAATACTCAACGCGGTTGAAGTACCTTAAGTAATTATGAATTAAGAATTATTGATGAAGATGTGGTCAATGATTCATAATTAATAATTTAATTTTATGACCGACGAAAGCGCCGACATATTGAAGCAGGTCCGCAAGATAGAGATAAAATCGCGCGGCTTGAGCAATGACATCTTTGCGGGGCACTACCACAGCGCCTTCAAGGGCCGCGGTATGGCTTTCAGTGAAGTGCGCGAGTACCGTATCGGCGACGATGTGAGAGATATCGACTGGAATGTCACGGCGCGCAGCCGCAATCCCCACATAAAGGTTTACGAGGAGGAGCGTGAGCTTACCATGATGCTCCTGGTAGACGTGAGCGGATCCAGGGCTTTCGGGACTACGGGCAAAATCAAAAAGAGCATCATGACCGAGATTGCCGCGGTACTGGCTTTTTCGGCCGCCCAGAATAACGACAAGATAGGGTGCATATTTTTCAGTGACAAAATAGAGAAATTCATTCCGCCGAAAAAGGGCCGCTCGCATATACTGATGATAATACGCCAGTTGATAGAATTCGTTCCTGAAAACAAGGCGACTTCGCTGGCTGAACCCGTGCGGTACCTGACCAATGCAATAAAAAAACGCTGCACGGCATTTATCCTTTCCGACTTTATCGATTCGCCCGACGACAGGCTTGAGTTCGAAGAGACTCTGAGGATAGCTTCCGGCAAGCACGACATCGTTGCTGTTAGGGTATACGATCCGAGGGAGGCCGAACTTCCCGACGTGGGAATAGTAGAATTGCGCGATGCAGAAACCGGGCGGAAGGTATGGATAGATACATCGTCCATGTCCGTACGCAGCCAGTATCATAACGACTGGGAGCGGCAGAGCTTGGAAATAGAGCGGATATTCAAAAAAGCCCGGGTGGACAGCGTTTCGGTTGCAACGGACGAAGATTATGTAAAATCGCTTATCAAGCTTTTCAACCAACGGTAAGAACTATGCAAAAGTTTTTCCGACATTTTTATATATCAGGTTTTACAGCTTCGGCAGTTTCCCTGCCGATACTGGGAACTATGCGAAAAAGGCTACGGTTTTTGATCCTGTTTGGTTTTGTGCTTTTCGGCGCAGTGCCTTCTTTCGGGGGAGTGCCGGAGGTGAGTGTATCGCTCCAACCGGACAGCATCTTGATAGGCGACCACGTTACCCTGAGGCTCGAGGTAAGTAAAGATATGATGCAGGTCATTAATTTCCCTTCCTTCGAGATGATGAAACTGCAGGATGACATTGTGTTCGTCAGGGAGCTTCCCGTCGATACCCTCGGGACGGAAGGGCGGCAGCAAATGCTTGCCAAGGAATACATACTGACTTCGTTCAAAGCCGGCGGATACCGGCTGGCCGAGGTGCCGGTGCTTTATATTGACAAAAACATAACGGACACTCTCAAGGTGGGACGGGACCTCTCGCTTCTTGTAACCACTTTGGAGATAGATACCGCCAACACCACGATATACGATATCAAGCCTCCGGAGGATGCTCCCATGATGATAGACGAGGTTCGGGGATATGTGGCAGGCGGCTTGCTGCTTGCCTGCGTGCTTGCCGCAGTGATATGGCTGGTGGTGCGGTCGGTTACGCGGCGTAAGACGAAATCTGACGATAAACCCCAGCCCCGGGTAATGCCCCATGTAAAAGCAATAAAGGAGCTGGAGCAGCTTCATAACCAGAAGCTTTGGCAGAACAACAGGCACAAGGCCTACTATACGCGCCTTACGGATATAATCCGGGAATACCTCGAAGCCCGTTATGGTCTCGGGGCTATGGAGATGACTTCAGACGAGATAGTATCTGCGATGTCGGATATAGAGTTACAGGACAAAAATCGTAAAAATCTGGGCGATATGCTTAGAACGGCGGATTTGGTAAAGTTTGCGAAATTTATCCCGGATGCCGATTACAATGAATCCGTTTACTTCAACGCCTACTATTTCGTGGAGGACACGAAAGAGATACCCGAGGAAGTCAGGGAACCGGAAGTTACGCATGTAGAGCCCGAAAATGTTTCCCGCAATGAATAACGCATTAAAATACATAAGCCTGTTTTTAGTCGTGGCCACGGCCGGATACTGCGAGGCCTACGGGCAGCTTTATCCGGAGCGGAAACATATACGTTCGGGTAATAAAGGTTATGAAAAGCTCGATTACGGGGCCGCCGAGGGCGATTACCGCACGGCCGTATCGAAAAATCCGACTTCGTTCGAGTCGTCTTTCAATCTGGGCGATGCGCTCTACAAACAGGAGCGTTTCGAGGAGGCGGAGAATACTTTCAATGACCTGCTGGAAAATACACTGATGAACGAACAACAGGCAGCCAAAGCGTACCATAATTTAGGAAATGCCCAGTTCGCGCAGCAAAAACTGAAAGAGGCCGCAGAGAGTTATATGAAATCGCTGGCATTGAACCCCAATGACCTCGAGACAAAGTTCAACCTTGCCTACGTCCAGAAACTGCTCGAAGATCAGCAGGGGGGTGGAGGCGGAGGCGATAGCCAGGACGACCAGAACCAGGACGGCAACAACGACCAGAATAATCCGGAAGGTCGGAACGGGGAAAACGACCCGCAGGAAGGCGACCGTGATGAGGATAAAGACGGGCAGAAGGATGAGCAGAACCAGGGCCAGCAGGAAAAGCCCGATGCCAAACAACAGCGCGAAGGCGCCATAAGCAAGGAAGATGCCGCGAAAATGCTCGAATCCATGCAGCAGCAGGAAGACAAAACCCGCGATAAAGTCAATGAAAAACAGGCGGCGTCGACGTCTAAATCGGGTAAGAACTGGTAATTCCTTAAAAGTGAGATATGATCTATAAACGCGGGCACAGCCCGCGTTACTGTTATTACGGCGGGGTTATTTATATTTTAATACCCGGCTCTACTATTGCACGAGAGTATTTCA
>CAKUKW010000112.1 GCA_934663885.1 uncultured Tidjanibacter sp. | reverse complement strand
TCCGGCCGACGACAGCATAGCCGGTTCCATACTCGCCGCGGCGGATTATGTCGTTTGCTGCGACGGCGCGGCCGACGAATATGTGGCGCGGGGCGGCATGCCTGCTGCGATAGCGGGGGACTGCGATTCTCTTTCCGAGGGAACGGTGAGGCGGTACAAAGACAGGATACACCCTTCGGCCGACCAGGAGACCAACGACCTCACCAAGGCGTTCATGTTCTGTTTCGGCCAGCGCAGGAAGAATATAGCCATCCTCGGTGCGACGGGTAAAAGGGAAGACCATACCATAGCCAACGTTAGCCTGCTGGTAAATTACGCAGAAAAGACCGATGTGATAATGGTGACGGATTACGGAGTATTCAACGCCATCCGCGAAGATTCGGTTTTCCGGAGTTTCCGCGGACAGCAGGTTTCCATATTTACGATAGGCACGGACATTCCCGTAAGCGTTGACGGGCTCCTTTATATTCCCCCTGCGGACGGTCTTCCGGGATGGTGGCGGGGCAGCCTCAACGAATCTGCGGGTGATGAATTTACAATATTCACTCCGGGGCCGGCGATAATTTACCGTAATTTTCTAAGGTAGCCTTCATTATGGCCCGTAATATCATAGTCCTGTTCCCTACTACTATCGAGTCGGAACCTTTCATCGGAAAATACGGCGGCCGTGCCGGTGTGGAAATATGCGGGATCGGACTCGCCGGGTGTGCGGCTTCCACCGCGCGTATCATCACGGGAAAGAAACCGGAGCTCCTGATACTCGCAGGAATAGCGGGCGCATACGAAGGTAAAGGATTGCATAAAGGCGACACCGTACTCGTTACAAGGGAGATCTCCGCGGACCTGGGAAGCATGGCCGGCGGCGAATTCAGGCCGCTGCCGAAGAGCGAAGGCAGTGTGGATAATTATTACGACTGCCCCACCCGCCTGCCAGGCATCTTCCCGAAAGCCGTATCCAACAGCGTGAATACGGCGGCTACCCCACACATCGCACCCGGAGCCGCGGATATAGAAAACATGGAAGGGGCCGCTTTTTTTGCCGTATGCGGGGCTCTTGGCATACCGTTCGCTGAAATACGCACGGTATCCAATCAAGTGGGAGAACCGCGCGAAAAATGGCAGATAGCTGCCGCCACCGTCAATTTGGCCGGCGGGGTGGCGGCGTTGTTGGAAAAAATAAAATTACTGTAAAACGGCTATAATATCTTACCCGGGGCGTAAAACCGTTAAATAACAGAAAAACTTGAAACTCAGACTCTCCATATCGCCATGCCCGAACGATACTTTTATGTTCGACGCAATGCTTAACGGTCGGATCGACACGGAAGGGTTGGAGTTCGATCTGAGGTTCGCCGACATTGAAGAGCTCAATGAAGCGTTGACAGGAAATAGTGCTCCCGATATCAGTAAAGCGAGTTACGCCCTATATGCGCAGGTCGAAAACAGGTATCTAATACTTGACAGCGGCAGCGCTCTCGGCGAAGGCAACGGCCCGCTTCTGGTAACCGCTGACGAAGAGGCGGATTCTACTGATTATTCCATGCGGATCGCCATTCCGGGAGTCCACACGACGGCCAACCTTCTCCTCGAAAGGCTGTATCCGCATTTCACGCTGAAATATCCTTACGTATTCTCAGAGATAATGGATGTAGTAGAAGGGGGAACTTGCGACGCGGGGGTACTGATACACGAAGGCCGTTTCGTATACCACAATAAAGGGCTATTCCTGCTCTCGGATCTGGGGCTGGAATGGGAAAGGACGACGGGCCTCCCGCTGCCATTGGGGGCAATACTCGTGTCCCGAAAATTACCCGTAGAAGTTCGTACCAAGATAAACAGGATTCTCCGCAGGAGTATAGAATATGCTTTCGCACATCCGGACGATTCGGCCGCATTCGTGAAAAGCCACGCCCAGGAAATGGACCCGGAAGTGATAAAGCGACATATTGCCCTGTTCGTCAACGACTATTCGCTCAGCCTGGGAGAAAAAGGCCTTGAAGCCGTAGCCAGATTATTGGGGGAAAATATCGACGGCCGGGTGCAAAAATAAAGGTGCCCGCTGTATTAAACCGATGATTATTCTTCACAGGCCATTTCAAAACCGACCCTGACTTCCCCCGCCCCCAATGCGCGCTCCAGTCCCTCAGGGTTATCGACCGAACCTACCGGGGTATAACTATAAGAGGTGGAAAAAGTTTTATAGAACAGCACCAGAGTTCTTGAGCCGTACAGCATAATATCGCCGCAGCGGATCGTTCCCGGATTGGACGCCGCCACAGGCAACGTGTCCCGCAGGTCGTAATATTTTTCATTGCCGGCATGCTCGGTCATATCTACCGTCATCGGCAAAAGCGTTTTGAACGCTTTTGCCGTCGCGTTCCCGGCAAGAGTTGCGGTAAATGTTTCCGTACCTATTTTGATAGCAATATTCATATTCTCCGCATCCGGATCTTCCGGGTCTGTTCCGGCATCATCGCCTCCGTCCTGATTATTACCTTCCGGTTGCCCCGGTAATTCCGCCGTGGGCCGGGAGTCATCGGGGCTGCAGGCCCCGCCGCCGGCCATAATTACCAAAGACAGCATTATCATCAATAATCTTTTCATGGCCTTCCCGTTTTGATTCCGCGTATGACTTTTGCAGGGACTCCGCCTACTATAGTGTTGTCGGGCACGTCTTTAGACACCACAGCCCCTGCGGCGACGATGGCATTCTCACCGATGGTAACGCCCGGAAGAACTATGACGCCGGCACCGAGCCAAGCCTTGCGCCTTATCACTATCGGTTGTCCGTAAACGTGCTGCCTGAGCTCAGGAACTTCGCTGTGGTTCTCCGTAATAAGGCTTACATTAGGGCCTATCAGCACACCGTCTCCTATTGTTATACCGCCCCTGTCCATAAAGCCGCAGCCATAATTGACGAACACGTTTTTACCGAAACTGGTGAATTGTCCGAAATCGGTATAAAAAGGCAGCTTGACCCTTGTCGATTCGTCGATCCGCTGTCCGGTCAGTTGAATAAGTATCACCCGCGTCTCATCGTCCGTATGATAAGCAGAGTTGAGTTCTCCGGTCATTCTAAACGCTCTTTCGATAGCATCTCCCACTTTCGGGTACTCAGGATCGTCGAGCCGGATTAGTTCCCCGGCGCGCATTCTTTCAAATATGTCCATCATTTCAAATTTCGGGTAAAGAACGATTCCATTTTGTCGAACGGGATAATATCAATGCGGTCGTAAAGATCGACATGGCCGGCACCCGGTATGATCGACAGCTCTTTATTATAGCCCGTGAGGTTTTTGAAGGCGTCTTCGCCGAAATAACGGGAATGCGCCTTTTCCCCGTGAACAATCAACACCGCATTGCGTATTTCTCCGGCATAAGAAAGCTGCGGCATATTGATAAAGGAGAGAGGAGACGTCACATTCCAGCCATCGTTCGAGTTGAGCGAACGCTCATGGTAACCACGGGGAGTCTTATAGTAGTCGTAATAGTCTTTAACAAATTGCGGCGCATCGTCCGGGAGCGGGTCTACGACACCGCCCGCCAGTGCGTAAGCACCGTTTTTGGCATCCAGCGTACGCTGCGCGTTCAGTTTCTCGCGAAGGGCATAACGGTCGTCCGCATCCATCGAATCGAAATAACCGTTGGCATTTACCCTGCTCATGTCATACATTGTGGACGCCACCGTAGCCTTAATCCTGGTATCTATTGCCGCGGCGTTAACAGCCAGGCCGCCCCAGCCGCAAATACCGATGATTCCTATTCGTTCAGGATCGACATTGGCGTGTGTGGTGAGAAAATCCACGGCGGCGCTGAAATCCTCCGTGTTAATATCGGGGGATGCTACGTAGCGTGGCTCTCCCCCGCTCTCACCTGTATAAGAGGGGTCGAACGCCAGTGTGATGAACCCACGTTCGGCCATTGTCTGTGCATAAAGCCCCGAAGACTGCTCCTTCACAGCTCCGAAAGGCCCGCTGACAGCGATTGCGGGTAATTTGCCTTCAGGGTTTTTTGGGGTATAAAGATCGCCTGCAAGGGTAATTCCATAGCGATTGGTGAACTTCACTTTCTTATGGTTGACTTTATCGCTTTGAGGAAAGGTTTTATCCCACTGGTTCGTAAATTCTGTATTTTCCATTTTTTTGTTTGTTTTGTCGCTTGAACAGGCAGTGAATGCCATTATCAGCATAAGTACCGCAAATGCGATTTTTAATGTTTTCATACTTGTTCATTTTATTATTTATCCACGACACAAAAATACAGTAAGAGCCGCACAGCTATTTGTCTGTGCGGCTCAAAAAATTTTGCTGAAAAGCTCAATTTACTTTTTTAGGAGAAAACAGTTTCGTTTATTAAAACATGGTGGAAATGGAAAATATCCTTGTACCCTATCGCTTCTTAATGGAGAGGTCACACATATAAGCAGACTTCCCGGATATCTCAGCATTTGGTTTCGGGAATGGGGATTTTGTCAATCCGCTTTTGGTGGCGGCCTCCTTCGAATTCGGTGTCAAGGAATTTTTCGAGGATATTGACGGCTTCCGTATTCTCCACGAACCTGGCGGGAATTGAACATACGTTGGCGTCGTTATGCTTGCGGGCCAGCTCGGCTATTTCCGCGTTCCAGCATAAAGCGGCCCTTACTTTCGGATGCTTGTTGATAGCCATGGATATGCCGTTCCCGCTGCCGCACAAGGTGATACCGCGCCTGAGTTCGCCGCTGTCTATCGCGTAACCGAGCGGGTGGGCGAAATCAGGATAATCGCAGCTTTCGGGGCTGGAGCAGCCGAAATCGTGTACGTCATAACCCATAGCGCCGAGCCATCCTATAAGGAATTCCTTCATTTCATAGCCCGCGTGGTCGCTTGCTATTCCTATTTTCTTATCGTCCATAAATATATTATCTTTATATTAAGTGCCTAAAATAAGGATTTTTTTTCGAATTTTGTTTCCACTTACATGCCTATTGCAAATATCGTGAAAAGTAGGCTACGGATAAACTTTTTTATAATTAAAATACGTCGGGATGCAACAAACACAGCCTTCCGGGCATCATTATTAACATAGAAACCGCAGGGAATTGACACTGGAACAGATAATAAACGGCTGCCAGAATGGAGACGAAAAGGCGCGGCGTGAACTGTATGAACGTTATGGAACTACGTTCTACAGCGTCGTAAGGCGTTATGTAAGAGATACTCCAACCGCAGAAGATTTGTTCCATGACGGTTTCGTAACTCTATTTACTCATATCACGGATTACCGTGGAGAAGGTTCTTTCGAAGGTTGGTGCAGGCGCATATTCGTCAATACTGTACTTAGTCATTTCCGTAAAAAAAACCCGTTGTCATCTGCCGAAGAGGTCGAGAACCTGGGTTTAAGGAAAGTGACCGAGCCTACGGCCATAGAGGAGCTTTCCGCGGGCGAAATAAAGAAATGCGTCGACAGGCTTCCGGCAGGTTATAAAACGGTGTTTAACCTGCATGCGGTCGACGGCTACTCATACCCTGAAATCGCCGAGATGCTCGATATAAGCGAGAATACCGCGCGCTCCCAATATATGAGGGCCCGGACGAGGCTGATGGAGATGATAAAAGGTTACATGGAGAGCAGCAACTAGAGAAAGATACTTACACCAGAAAGAGCAGAAACGAAATGAAAGGAAACGATTTCGATAAAATTGTAGGCGAAAAGCTTAATGACTACAGGGAGCAACCCTCGCCCGCACTCTTTTCACGCATAGAAAAGAGCCTGGGCAGAGAAATTCCCCAAGCCGTTGTGCGTAAAAAAAGCAGGAGCGCCCTGTTCTATATACCACGTATCGGTGCGGCGGCCGCAGTGCTGGTAGGGCTGGTGCTCGGATATACCCTTTTCCACGACGATGGCGGCAAGCCGACAGACAACAATGTAGCTGCCGTGGAAATTACAGAAGCCATTCAGGATGATGTGAAGGTTGCGGAGATTCCGGATACAAGCGCGAATGCAAAACCGGTAAAATCGACAAAGCACGGCAGCAGGGTAAAAGAAAACATGCCCATAGCGGAAGAGCTAAGGAAAGTAATCGAAGAAGATATGCGCGCGGCACAGGAAAAAGCCGTTAACGGCAGCGGTACCCTTATTTCCGACGGGAAAATCTTTGTTAAAAATACCCCCGACGTGGAAATGGCGGGAATAAATAATTTTATCGGTGGCCCGGAGCTTATAATTCCGGACAGCGGTATGTATGAAGACAAGGGAAATATACCGGATATAAACCTCCGGCAACCAATAGATATTTACTGGGAAGAGTTGCTTGAAAAAGAAGGCCCGCAAAAACGCAGTAAAGGTAAAATATCCGGCTCTCTATACGCAGGTAATTTCGGCGCAGGCACGGGTAATTATTACAGCTCCGACCCGAAAGACCTGATTACCAATAAAATGAACGTAACCGAGACTTCGGGAATGGATTATGAAGGAGGGGGATCAATGCTGCAAGCTCCCGGGGTAAAGGCGCCGAGTCCCTCCTCTGCCCCCGATCCTAAAACAGAGCTCAAACACAGAATGCCTGTTAACTACGGACTTTCAATAGGTATTCCCCTGACAGACAGGCTTGCGCTGACAACCGGACTCAATTATTCATACCTGTCGTCGTACTCGTCGCAAACCACCGGTAAAGCCGACAAGACAAACACGCTGAGCAGGGAAATACATTATGCCGGTATTCCTTTAGGAGTAACATATTCTTTCTACAATACACGAAGCTTCTCTTTTTATGTATCAGCCGGTGCAATGCTGGAAAAAGCGGTATACGCTCGGGAGTTGACGACTTACGCATTCGACAGCGGC
>CAKUKW010000111.1 GCA_934663885.1 uncultured Tidjanibacter sp. | reverse complement strand
GGCTGACTCCATATCAATTCATGAAACTCAGCTCTCGTGTATTCCTCTTTTATCGGCATTAAGAGATATGGTATTATAAGTGCAATAAATGGTTCAATAACCCTGATATTCACAAAGATAATATTTCCAGTATTAAATAATAATTAAGGAGATTGATTATCTTTGATATTATATAATGATAATTTACAGTATGATTTATTAACCCAACGCAAAATATATGAAAAACATAATTGAAGAACTTAAGGCAATGCTGCCAATCAAACAATCTGTATTTTTAGCTGTCATACTTTTTATTTGGTTTGGGTGGAGAAAATATTTCTTATCTTTTTTTGACAAACACTTACTTAAATATTTAGATATTCAAATCAACGTCTGGACAAATGTGTCATTCCTCTTTATTGGGATGATCTTATTAGGAATTATTACCCTTTGTATAAAGAAGAAATACATCATATCTTACTCACAGATTTTTTTAATAGCTGCAATTTCCATTATCTATTTTTCAGTAAGATATGACGGTAATTACATTTCAGAGCCTAACTGGTTTGGATTTTTAGGTTACAGTGATATTTTGATTGGATTGTCGTCAATTTTTGGAGCAAGCTGCTTATTATTTAGGGTGTTTGCAAAAAAAGCAAAAGCAAGCTCAGATGAATCGCTGTTTAAAATAATACCTGACATCCCAATTCGGTCTTCCTCGGAAGATAAGCTCGATTATCATCTGGATGCACTTAATCTTTCAAAAACCATTGATGAATTAACCTTTGAACACGCCCATAGTATTGCAATTATATCTCCGTGGGGGAGTGGAAAAACTTCCTATATGAATATGGTGAAAGAATCGATGCTGAATGAAAAATATGTCATAATAGATTTTAATCCACGCCATTCTAAAGATGTGAAATTCATACAAGAAGATTTCTTTAAGGCTTTGAGCTCTAAGCTCAAAGTTTATAATGGCGAATTTTCTAATCTGTTTGAAGATTACCTTGATGCCATTAGTATAATTGACAAAAAAAATATTACCTCTTATTTAAGAAGTTACAGCAAAATAAATGGTCGTCTCGGTAGTAAAAATAAGTTGCAAGATGCTATATATCATTTGAACAAACGCATCGTTGTATTTATTGAGGATTTTGATCGGCTATTAGATACAGAGATAATTGAGGTATTTAAGTTGATAGATGAAAATGCATCATTCGGTAACATAATTTTTATCTCGGCTTATGATAAAAATCACATGAATAAAATACTTGGATCTAAGTATAATAATGAAGATGGATATTTCTCTGACAAATTCTTTACCTTAGAAGTTTACATTCCAAGAAGACCCTACATAAAAGTATTAGATTATATATCCCAAACATTGACAGATCGACTACTTTGGAATGAAGAGGAACAAGATATAAAAACAGCATGGCTGCGGAGTAACAAAGAACTGATAAGCAGGTATCTCCCGACGTTTAGGGACGCCAAACGTTTTTTGAATTTATTTTTAAGGGACTATTCATTAATTAAGGAGGAGGTTGTCTTCAGTGAATATCTTTTGGTGACATTAATTAAATATAGATACCCAAATGAACTTGATGCACTATACAATAAATCTTATTTAGAAAGGAGGGATATAATTTCACCGAAATTGCAAGTCGCTAAAGATTGTGATGCAAAATCATCGGATGTCCTCAAGGAGCTTTTTCCCGACTTTTCTCCTCTTGAAATTGAAAATTACAAATCAATCCGATACGATCTTTCTTTTAATAAATATTTCGAGAATTATGTCTACGGGGTTTTGAGCGTCCAAGAAATGGAGAATATTCTAAATCCTCAAAAAACAATTGATGAAGTAAAAAGAATTCTTGCTGAATGGGATAAGAATAGTCTACAAGATTTATTGAATTATTTGGATTATAATGAACTATTTTCTCATGGCTCAAAGCTACATTTTGAGAGGTATATTGATCTATTATTCTTAATAGGGGGTAAGGTTAATACATACATTCATACCGGAAGATTAATTGCTACAGTCCATACAGAACAAATTCTCAGGGTTTATGGGTACACTTTGGAAGAATACAAACGTCTAATTGATTCCAAATTTAGATGGGAAGAGACAGACGACTTTTTCCATACCACAAAACAGCTCATACTCGACACCCTTACAGACGACCATCCTGTTGATTATATTTTCTCTAAAGAAGAAATATTAGAATGGAGTAAGTTATATCTCGAAAGGTCTATTCGAACAGGGAATACAGAGCTTAGTGTATATAAGCATTTATTATATGCCTGCATATCTGACAGGGAGCCGGTTACATTAAAAATAATATTGGATCCCGAATCATGCGAGAGAGTAAAAGAGTTGATTGACTTTAATCCCCAGAGTTACTTGGACGGTTTCATATTTCTGGGTAGCACTATTTCCAACCCAAATTTTAATTCAATCGCTTGCGAACCATTTTGGAGGCAAATCTTCTTGTCGGAAGGGGTTTTTGAGGCGTTTATTAACAATCCCGGTTTTGATAACTTTCAGAAAATAAAGTTAGTCAGAAACTTCTGGCGGCTATATGTAAGAAATGACTTTGAGCAGTTATATTATGAAAATATGGGAAATGTCCAAGATAAAATAGATAGTAATCTTGAGGAAGAGATCAGGAAGTTAGACAACCTCGAACAGATAGAGAGAGAATATGAAGCAGAGAAAGCAAAATATGAGGCCTCTCCCGATTACAGGCAAACCTATTATGAGCGTCTTAGAAGTTTGTATTCGAGAACAATGGAAATACATACCCCTATAAAGTATCGAGGAGCTGTACAATTGAAGGTTATAAGCTCATTCAATGAGCTAGATCAACTGATAGTTGCAGAATTAAATTAGTAGAAGGTTAAGATATGGCGAAATATGGTGTGTTTATAATTGAATTTCTTAGAGAAGGTGATTATAATGAAGGGGATAATTTAAATGAGATACTTAAGCTTTCTCGCATACCAGCAAAATATGTGTGGGTCGATACGGAAGAAGAATTACAGATGGCTTTAGCTAAATTTAACAGTTCCAATTTTAGATACCTTTATATATCTTGTCATGCAGATAATGAAGGGTTTGAATTGAATGGCAACAGTATTTCTAATCTGGAGTTTAAGCGTATGAGTGATAAATATCTTAAAAATAAACGGGTATTCATATCTGCTTGTAGGGGAGCCAATAGAGAGTTGGCTTCATATCTGATCGTTGGTAATGGTGCTTATTCGCTAATAGGGACACCTACTGATGTCGATTTTGACAAAGCAGCATTATTTTGGCCTTCTTTCTTTCACTTGATAAATGAAATTGACGCAAATAAAATGCGTCGTGTAGATATCATTAATATCACTAAGAAATTGGTGCAGTTATTTGATATACCAATACATTATTATAGCAAAATTAAGAATGAAGAAAACTTCATTCGCCGCGTGATAGTTAAACCATCTAAAGTCGACAACAGGAAAATTAAAATTTCAGTTAAACCCTTATTCATTTGAACATTTCAAAGTAATGGATTATCTTTGACACGTAAGAAAAGCACAGATCTTCACTGTTTTACGAAAGCGTTCTTTGGCAATGGAATACGATTAGGAGATACTTTTAATCGGCTAAATATATTCTGATGGACATTCGCAGACATTGATATGGGACAAATCATAGTCACATTTCCGTATGCTAATCGTAACCTTTGAAGGTTACCGGCGAGGTTACGCAAACGTAACCGGCTGAAAATAAAAACGGTACATTTTGCGCCGGAAGAATGCGAATGATCCCAGAGGAAGCACTTAATTTAACTGAATTAACTCTCTGTTAATCGTCCGATTACGGAGGGTTTTTTGCTGAATGGAGATTTTGGAAGATTACTCCGGGTATAGCCGGGATATTATACGGGATGAGGTTTTTACGGATGTCATCCTTTTTTATTTGTAGAATCATTATTATGCCGAGGCATTGTTATGGTTACCCGAAAGAAAACAGATGAAATACTTGAACTCCTCCACAGTGAGGTAAAACCCGCACTGGGATGCACGGAGCCCATAGCTGTGGCGCTGGCGGTTGCCAAATCCTGCGAACTGCTGCGTACCAAAGGGGTGGAACCTGAGAATATAGATGTTGAAGTAAGCGGTAATGTTCTCAAGAACGGCATGGGTGTCGGTATTCCAGGCACCGGGATGGTAGGCCTTCATGTCGCATCCGCTCTTTCGCAGGTTTGTGGTAAGTCCGAATATAAGCTCGAGGTTTTCAGAGATCTTACCTCTGATGCCGTAGCCAAAGCCAAAGGTATAGTAGCGGAGAAACGGGTAAAAATATCCGTAGCTAATACTCCGCAGAAACTATATGTGGCCGCCGTAGTTCGTAATGGGGACGATTACGCACGGACGGTCATACAAGGGTGCCACGATAATATAGTATATTACGGTGTAAACGGGGAGGCTATTTATGAAGTAGATACTGCTCCTAAGTGCTATCCGGGTTCCGATTCCGGCGCGGGTGATGAAAATAACGTCGAACTCGATGTCAGGACTATCTGGGATTTCGTGCATGAGGTTCCGTTGCACGATATAGAATTTATGCTTGAAGCGGCCAGCATGAACAAGGAATTGGCAAAAGAAGGACTGCTGCATGATTACGGGCTTAAAGTTGGGAAAACAATCCAGGCAAATATACACAGAGATGTATTCGGACACGGTTTGCTTACCCATTCGATGGCGCTTACGGCAGCGGCTTCGGACGCGAGGATGGCCGGCTGTACGCTTCCTGCAATGAGTAATTCGGGCAGCGGCAACCAGGGTATTACGGTTACGATGCCGGTGGTAGCCGCAGCCGAGAAAATGATGTCCTCCTATGAAGACCTTGCACGCGCCCTTACCCTGAGCCATCTTGTCGCTATACATATAAAACAGTACCTGGGACGTCTTTCGGCGCTTTGCGGATGTGTGGTGGCTTCTACCGGTTCAGCTTGTGGAATCGTATACCTGAGCGGAGGAAATTACGACCAGGTTTGTTACTCGATAAAGAATATGATAGGTAACATAACCGGGATGGTCTGTGACGGAGCTAAAGTAGGATGCGCACTGAAAGTATCTTCGGCAGTTCAATCCGCAGTCCAGGCGGCGATACTGGCCCTTGAAAATATCTGTATTTCGGAGGACGAAGGGATTATAGAGGGCTGCGTGGAACAGACTATCCGAAACCTCGCTACCATAGGCTCGCAGGGAATGAAAGAGACCGACGACCTGATATTGGACATAATGTGTAATTAAAGGTATATATGTAAAATATAAACGCGGGAGACATTCCCGCGTTTTTTATGCCGTATTCCAAGGTACGGATGTTCCTGAATCGGTTCACCGCAAAAAAGGTATCGACGGAAACCAGAAGTTTTTGCGGCCGCAGGCAGACAATACAGTATTCAACAGGGCGAAAACCGCATTGTATACACACAACCATATATATTGCGACAGGAAGCTATTCGTTATGCCCGAGATAACCGACCTGTTTATATCGCCTGAGAGTTGAATCTGATCGAAGGCGAATATTGTTTTTATCACAAGGTAGATCGAAAACAGGAATAGTATTATATTCCATGTTATCTGGAAATTGATCGTTTTCCGGGCACTCCTTTCCAGGCCCTGTATCTTGTCCTTCTGTGATACCCATAATATAAGTGGCATAATTATGCCGAGTATCGGGAATATTATGAATGATAGCGATGAAAGATTGAGCAGGGCGAGATAACCCTTGTTCTCGTTAACCGACCAGTCGGCCAGCTCGGCCGGAGATACCCCCAGTGCGTTGGAAAGCATTATCAGTGTTTCACTTCGAGGATTTACCTCCCCACCTTCGATTCTTTGTACGGTTCGAAGACTGAGTCGGGATTTTTCGGCGAGGGCTTCCTGGGTAAGGCCCCTGCCCGTACGGAGTTTTTTTACGTTCTCTGAGAATTGGGTTTTGTCCATAGCGCTTCAATTTTGGTTCGGTACAAATAACGCACTATATCCCTGAAGTTGTTGCGCCGTGCTTACGTCATTTTTACGACACATTCGCGCCGTAGAATTTTTTGTTGAAATGAAATATTTTGATCGTTGGAATCAGAGCCTGGCGGTATTATGTAATTCCAGTTTGTTCACTACCGGAGCAGCGTATATATCCAATAAAATATCGAAAATTTCGTCCTGATCGCCCTCAATCGCGGAGGCCTGTTTTTTTAGATATGCGGTAAATTCCTCCCTCTGAGCCGTCGTATATTTCCCCGAAAATTCAGAAGTGCCTTTCCGGATATCGTAGGCTATATAGTTTGTGCCGTAAAGCTTGTAGGCGGATATTATCCTGCGGTCTATGAGCGCAGCCATATTCCTCAGGGTTTCGTTATTGTTTTCGCCTTCCAGATCGGATATTTCGGCCGCGGTTACGGGTTCACACAATTCCAGATGGACCTCCCCTTTGTACTGCTGTACTCCGGTAAGTATGCTTTTAAGGTCTTCCCCCGGCTGTTTGACATAAGCGCCCCGCCTCGATATATATATTTCACGCGCTTTAAGGGCATCGCAACTTTCGTATTCGTATGAAATGGCGAAAGGGATTATATTAAGATGAGAGAGGGACTCAAAAATGGTCGAATCTGTGCCGTCCATGGTAAGCATTTTGACGAGGCCCTGATCGGTCCTGTCGTTCCCGTCCTTGGTGCGTCCGTCCCGCTGGGATATCCAGATAGACCTGTTCTTATTTATGACTTCATGCAGGTGCGCCGAGAGGATCTGGGAATTCTGAACAAGATCCCTGTTGCTCCCGCCGCGCACAATCTTGAAC
>CAKUKW010000110.1 GCA_934663885.1 uncultured Tidjanibacter sp. | reverse complement strand
AATCCGGCAGGAGAGTTTTATCGGCCGGCAGCAGGATTAAAAACTGTCTCCGGTTCCGGTATTTTTCATCAGAACGGCAGGTCGTCCGATGGGTCCGATTCGTAAAGAGGTTCAAAAGGCTCGGGAGGAAGCGGGTTGTCGAAACCGGGTGCCGGAGTTTCAGGCGCGGCCTTCGACATTTTCCACGCACGAGCTTCTGTAAACCATCTTCCGTTGTACTCACGGGATTCAACATTTATCGCGACCGAAACACGGTCGCCTTCTCTCAGATTACCCGCGTCTGCGGCCTTGTCGCCCCAGAAACCGACGCACAACTTACGGTTAAATTCGCCGGGCAGCTCGAAAACCACCTCCTGTTTAACCCATTCTCCCCTCTGGCTGGTGCCCTTCACTGCGGGAAGCACCCTGTAAACCATTCCTTCGAATTCCATATTCTTTATTGTTTAGATATCCATAAACTCCTGACGGGCGTATGCGCTTGGTTGCCGGGCGTTAAAAACCGTCCGGGATTACTCATGCCTACAGGCTATACAAATATACGGATTTCCGCGGATAAAAAATGCAGGACTTACGATGCGGTTAAAGCATATCGTAAGCGCTTCTCAATGCCTTAATAGTTATTTTATTAGTTCAGCAGCACTTCAAGCGGCATTTGCAATACTCTTTTTTCAAAATTAATATAGTATGCTTCCCACTGCACAACTTGCCGCCGTCCCGGTACAAATAGCCCCGGCGACCGCGCTTACAGGACCTATCAGCGAACCTGTAGCCGCCCCCGCTACCGCTCCGGCTGCATCAGAAAGAGCAACTGCTGCGACTTTAAGCCATTTTTTTATCTTGCCGCCCGGAGCCGCTTCATCTTCGACGGAATCACTGTAAGTGTTTTCCCAATAGGCGAGTGAGTAACGTAGCGTGGAGGTGAAACTGAGGAGAGAGCAGGCATCTTTTTGGGTAATCTTATAACTCATGATAGACATTATTTCATCTTCGAACTTTACAATGCCGTCGTATAATATGCCATAATTGACCATCTCTGATCCGGCTTCCTTGATTACGGAGTCTACCAGATCTTTCAGTTTGATCCTCAGGCGGCTGTCCATATTCAGGTTGGCTATGAACTTGTCGAGATTGTTATTGGTAATATCTTCCAGAATAAACTTAGCCTCATCAAATGTCAGGCGTGGGATGGAATCGAAATCCGCACTGGCCATCTCCGGGTCACTGGAAAGAAGTTCTATGGAGAATTTGTAGGCAAGGTCTATAATTCCCTGCGAAGATATTTTGTATGGGGATGAAGCGATGAAGTCCCTGGTGTAGGCCAACGCTTCATTGTGCATTTTCCCGACCATATCATATTTATTGGCGGGATTCGCAGGGTCGACTTTGATAACCGCAGTTGGGGAATTGTCCCCTCTTGTAGCGGGTTCGGTTAAATCAGGTTGTCCGGCATCGCCGCATGAAAAAGCGGAGAGTCCGAAAAGACAAAGGAGTGTCAGAAATGCAAATCTTTTCATAATGGTATTTATTTAGCGTGATGCCTACTGCTTTTACAGGTGCGCGTTCGGCTTATTTTCACCGTTTAGTCAATATAATTATATATGACTTACATTCTAAAACACATGAACGGGCGGGTCCTTTAAAACCGGCGGTATTCAATGGGGCTATCGTTTCGAAGCGCAACGACAAACCGAATAACTGAAGTAATAATAAAATTTATTAATCCCTTTGCAGGCTTAAGCAGGGTTTTTTAATATTACGGATAATTCATGCCATAGAGGCATGCATGTTGATTTCCTCACACATATTTGCTTGTAAAAACTCTCTTCATCTCTTGCAAGATAATCATTATAATTAAGTTGCAATGTAAAATAAAGGCATTATTATACACACAAAGGGACGTATTATGCGTCCCTTTGTGTGTCCAACTATAAAATTTTGTAGTGGCTAATCCGGAAGATGATTTTCCATTCCCGGCCCTATTCTATCTCCAGGCCCAACTCTTTACGAAGAGCGTCGACCAGCGGATTCTTTGCCCGGAGGTGGTTGAGCTTATCCTCCGGCTTTATAGGGCGCACTGCCGTTTTTTCTTCCGTTACGGTTACCTCCATTTCGATGGGACCGGTTATGCCCGAAAGCCTGCGCAGAAGATCGATTATCTCTTTCTGGTGCTGCACCATATCGTCTTTCAATAATTCGTTTCCCACCGTAACCTTTATTGTATTGCCATATATTGTCATACTGCCGAGCGCCGTGGCATAGCGGGGCCGCTTGCGTTCCATCGCGGCTATAAATTCTTCTTTCGCCGCCGTAGCTTTGGCGTCGAATTCGGTATCGGGGGTTTCATCCCCGGCGGGCGCGTGGGATGATGCCGCTCCCTGGGCCGTTCTACCACCGCCGTTTTTGAGTATGGCGTTTATCTTGACTCCTGACACGCTTTTACCGCTCTTTTTTTTGTCCTCTCCGGACGTTGCCTCCGGAACATGCTTTTCCAACGGGGTTTCGTCCGGTGTTTTTTCCAGCCTGGTGGCCGCCGCGAATTCCTCTTTTTTAACCGTTCCGGTATTTGTATCGGCAGACTGCCGTACTTCCTCGGACGATTTTTCACCGGGCTCACTTACAGCATGGGAAACAGGCGGCGTTTTTATATTTCCCCGGCTAATGATTCCTTTATCAAGAGTATCCGTTTCGGCCGTCGTTTTTTGGAGTTCCGGTAGCGCGGGTGTTTCGCTCTCTAAACTATTTTTTTTTTGTCCCATTCCGGCCAGTCTCATAAGCCCAAGTTCGACATGCAGCCTCTGGTTGGTAGCTGTTTTGAAGCTGTTGTCAACCGCGGACAGCAGGGATATGGCATCGAATAGAAACGCAGTATCGAGGCGCGAAGCCTGATCCTTATACCTTTCCAGGAGGGTTCCGGTTGACTCCAGGAGCGGTAATGTTGCCGGATCTTTTGCCAGCAGCAGGTCGCGCAGGTGATCGTTAAGCCCAGCCACGAAAGTCTGGCCTGAAAAGCCGGCGCGCAGCACTTCGTCGAACGTCCTCAGGGCGCTTTTGTAATCCCCCGCGTTTATGCTGCCGAGTATCGAGAAATAGACGTCGTAGTCGAGAATGTTGAGCGTCCTGGCCACCTCCTTGAAGCGGAGCCCGTTCCCGCAGAAAGCCACCGCCTTGTCGAACATCGACAGCGCGTCGCGCATACCTCCGTCGGCTTTGCGGGCGATGAGGTTGAGTGATTCGTCGTCATAGAAAATCCCTTCCTGCCCCGCGATGTATTTGAGGTATTCCACGCTGTCCTCCACCCTTATACGGTTGAAGTCGTATATCTGGCATCGGGAGAGTATCGTGGGTATGATCTTGTGCTTTTCGGTTGTGGCAAGGATGAATACCGCGTGCGCCGGCGGTTCCTCAAGGGTCTTGAGGAAAGCGTTGAATGCCGAAGCCGACAGCATGTGGACCTCGTCGATGATATAGACGCTGTAGCGGCCTATCTGTGGCGGTATACGTACCTGCTCGGTCAGTGCGCGGATGTCGTCCACGGAGTTGTTCGAAGCTGCGTCGAGCTCATGGATGTTGAAACTCCTGCCGTGGTTGAAATTGCGGCACGATTCACACTGCCCGCACGCCTCGTTGTCTTTCGGGTCCAGGCAGTTTATAGCCTTTGCGAAAATGCGCGCGCAGGTCGTTTTGCCTACGCCCCTGGGGCCGCAGAAAAGGTATGCATGCGCCAACTGGTTGCGGGCGATGGCATTCTTTAGTGTGGATGTAATATGTTGCTGGCCCACGACGGAAACGAATGTCGCGGGACGGTATTTCCTTGCTGAAACTATGAAATTGTCCATTGAATGATTATCCTAAACTTCCGGGCGGATACTGAATGTTAAAGCCCGGCCTAAACTAACGTTTTTCCCTGCATCAAAATTCCCCTTTTCACGGCAGCTGTCATTTTTTTGTGTAAACCCAGATGTCGGACTTGTATTTCCTCAATTCCCTCCGGCGGTTATCGGCAGAGGCTTTGTCTATAGTCTCGAATGCGGAAACCATATATCTGCCGCCTTTGTAAGAGTAGATCTTATAATTGGCGCTACCTATCTTCAGCGGGTCTTCCCGGACACATTTTTCCGCGTTGCGCCGTGTATCGAATACTCCGGCGACAACATGGTATGTGGGATTAGCCGCCGCTACCGCCGGCGTCACTGTTTTTTTCGGCTCACCGGCGGCATTTTCAACCGCGGTTTCTTTTTCCGCTGTCCTGCTGTTTTCTTCACTCCGGTCGTCGCGGGAGGTTTGACCTGACTGCGTGACATCTTCTTCTTGGCCGGTATAGGTGTCGTCTTCGTAATGGCCGCCCGATATAACAGTTTCCATCCTTTCGATTATGGCGTTCCGCTGCGAATTCCTGTTGGCCGCGGCGACGATGAAAAGCACGATAGCCGCCACTGCCATGAGAGCCACGATTGCTATCAGCCACAGATGGGAATTTTTCTTATGCCTGCGAAGCTGTATATTTTTACTTCCCAGCGGATTCAGCCTTTCGTACAGGCCGACCGACGGATAAAAGAAATTATTCTTTATGACCCCCACGCCGTTGATCTCGACGAAACCCCGGTCGCCGCGCGCTTCTTCGAGCCACTGGGCATAGCACTGGGCTGCGTTTTTCGTACCCGCTTCTTCCGTACGCGCGAGTATGTCGACGACGGATTCCAGCGACGGATTTTGCCTGCCGGAATATACTATCCTGTTATGGGGCGGTTTCATTTCCCTTTTGGAAACGAACCTGGCCGGGTCGCGCTCGATATAGAGGGACCCTATCCCGGGAAGGAATATTCCTCCTCCCGAAGCCAGCTTATCGTAAACTATTTTCGGGACCGTATTCATAAGCTGTCGGTTTTTATTATAAATAAGCCTGACCAATGATCCGCACGCGGACTACTTTCAGGCCTGTTTTTTAGCCGTTTTAGCGGTTTTCTGCGCTTCTATCTCTTTCTTGAGCACGTGCGCCTGTTTGGCCTTGCCGTCAGGCAGGGCAATCTTCGGGTGGTTGAAACCGTACCATATCATCACTATGCCGAGGATAATGAACGGAAGGCTGAGCCACTGGCCCATGTTGAGGAACATTGTCTCCTCGAAAGACACCTGCGGCCTCTTGATGAATTCGAGCAGGAACCGCGAAAGGAATATACCTATGAGGCCCACCCCGAACATAACTCCCGGATAGCGCCTTCCGTAATCTTTCTTGTAGTACATCCAGCACAGGAGTCCGAAGGTAAGAAGATAGAAAAGCGCTTCGTATATCTGTGTGGGGTGCGCCGGCAACGCTCCGCCCCCGCCTTCGGCTAACGGCCTGGCCCATTCGGGGTCTCGGATAAATTCGAATCCCCAAGGTAGGGTTGTCGGCCCGCCGTATATTTCGGAGTTGAGCAGGTTGCCTAACCTGATCATTGCGCCCCCTATCCCCACGGGTATCATTATGCGGTCGAGGGGCCAGAGGTAGGGCAGTTTATTCCTTCGCGAAAATCCCCACAGTCCTACAAGAAGCCCGATTGCGGCTCCGTGACTGGCGAGTCCGCCTTTGCGGATATTGAATATTTCGAGGGGGTGTTCGAGGTAGTAGGCCGGTTCATAGAAAAAGCAGTGCCCGAGGCGCGCGCCTATGATGGTGGCGAGAACACCCCAGAGGAAAATCGAATCGGCGTATTTCGAAGGCAGGCCCTCCCGTTTGCAGAACCTGTAAAAGAAAATGGCCCCGACGAGGATTGCTCCCGCCCAGAGGACGCCGTAATAGCGTACCTCGAAATTACCTATGCTGAAAAATACAGGATCGAAATCCCAAACTACCGCGAGAAATCTATTCATAATTACTGTTTTTTATTTTCGGGGGCTACCGCTTCCATGTTTACGGAACGGCGCCATTAACTTCCAAAGATATTAAAAAAGGTCAGAAAACGAAAATTATTTTACCGAATTGCGGTCTCCGCCGGATATGGTTCGCGGAAGTTGTTCTTGAGGGTACCGGTTTTAATAAGTGTTTGGAAACTGTTATGGAAAAAATCAAAGTCTTTGTCGTTCTTCTAGAATTAACTACTTTTGAGAGTCCGCTAAGGACATACACATAGGAAGTGTGTAGCTGTATTCTCAAACGACGAATCTGGTAAATTCAATAACAGTGAGGATAAGCTATCTGCTTTCACGCATCATATTTGAAAATTCAAATATCGGCGTGGGGTTGTTGCTTGTTTGACTGTTAGGGCTTACCAGAGCCTGTCGTTTCGAACGGGTTTACATACTCCACGCTTTCTGTGTTGCATTGTTTAATCACTAAAACATTATGACATGGAAGAAAAGAAAAAATCGTGGGTACGGTTGTTTGTAGTACTTGTAACTCTTTTTGGTACGGCAAGTTGTAGCCAGGGAAAAAAGTGGGATTACAGTGAGGACTTTCAAATCCTTACCACTAAGAATTCCGAAGGGAGGTTGGATAAATTATGGTCGCCGAACGGGCCTGTATGGGTGCTTAATCTCGATGGAAACCAGGAGTTACTCGCAGGGCTTCCCGTTGAACTAGTCTTTAAGTCTAAGTATGACTGGAAGTTAGAGAATGAGATCAGCGAAGGAGGTTATATAGGGAACTTTTTAATTACTCCTTCTCGTGGTAGTGCGGGGGAAACTACCATTATAATAAAAGCGTATAAAGCGTCTTACGGTAATCCTGTAACCTTAAATATACGGACACAAGATTATTCTTATAAATTAACATTGTGTTGTAACTGGATTTAGGAGACATCAAATTGGTTTTTCAGTAACCGACGTGCGAGAGAGCGTTAAAAAATCGGAGACTAAAAGCCGCTAAAAACGGAGACATTTTGGTTCCAGCCGACGCTGCGGAGCGAGAGCAGATTCAAATTAT
>CAKUKW010000109.1 GCA_934663885.1 uncultured Tidjanibacter sp. | reverse complement strand
ATCAAGGAATATGGCGGCTTTGTCGGCCCCGGCCTCCTTCATGATCACGCCGATGATGTCGCGCAGGTTCTTTTTCTTCAGAAGGGTGTTGATGTATCCAACTTCCTGCGGAACCACCTGGTTGAATATCACGCGGCCGATAGTGGTATCTTTTACAAGTTCCCTTTTCGGGTTGCCGTCCGTGTCTACCGTGTCCACCATTACGCTTACCTTAGCGTGAAGGTCGGCCCTGCCTTCGTTGTAGGCAATGATCGCTTCCTCGGGACCATAGAATACGAGGCCTTCGCCTTTCGCACCCGGACGCATCTTGGTTATATAATACAGGCCGAGCACCATATCCTGCGACGGCACCGTAATAGGCGCGCCGTTGGCGGGATTGAGGATGTTGTGCGAGCCGAGCATCAGTATCTGCGCCTCCAGTATGGCGGCGTTGCCGAGCGGGAGGTGGACCGCCATCTGGTCGCCGTCGAAGTCGGCGTTGAACGCGGTACACGACAGCGGGTGCAGCTGTATAGCCTTACCCTCGATAAGCTTAGGTTGGAACGCCTGGATACCCAGCCTGTGTAGCGTCGGGGCGCGGTTCAGCAGAACGGGGTGTCCTTTGATGACGTTCTCAAGGATATCCCAGATAACGGGATCCTTGCGGTCTATTATCTTCTTGGCCGATTTAACGGTCTTGACGATTCCCCTCTCGATGAGTTTCCTTATGATGAACGGCTTGTAAAGCTCAGCCGCCATATCTTTAGGGATACCCATTTCGTGCATCTTCAATTCAGGGCCCACGACGATCACCGAACGCGCCGAATAGTCCACACGCTTACCGAGCAGGTTCTGGCGGAAACGGCCCTGCTTACCTTTGAGGCTGTCGCTGAGCGATTTCAACGGGCGGTTGCTCTCGGTCTTCACCGCGTTATTCTTGCGGGAGTTGTCGAACAAACTGTCAACAGCTTCCTGGAGCATGCGCTTTTCGTTGCGCAGGATAACCTCCGGAGCCTTTATTTCTATAAGCCTTTTGAGGCGGTTGTTACGTATGATAACCCTGCGGTAGAGGTCGTTAAGGTCGCTGGTCGCGAAACGGCCGCCGTCGAGAGGCACGAGGGGGCGCAGCTCCGGCGGAATCACCGGAATGACCTTAAGTACCATCCACTCGGGCTTGTTCACCTCTTTCGATTCGCGGAAAGCCTCGATTATATGAAGCCTTTTGAGCGCTTCGGCTTTCCTCTGCTGCGAGGTTTCGGTGCTTGCCTTGTGGCGGAGGGAGTACGACAACGAGTCGAGGTCGAGATTCTCCAGCATCATTTGCACAGCCTCCGCACCCATCATTGCGATAAATTTCTCGGGGTCGCTGTCGTCCAGCTGCTGGTTACCCTTCGGGAGGCTGGCCAGTACGTCGAGATATTCCTTCTCCGCAAGGAGGTCGTTATTCGAAACACCGTTTGCCGCAGCAGCACCCGCACGGATTACTATATACCTTTCATAATATATGACGGAGTCGAGCATTTTCGTCGGAACGCCAAGCAGGTAGCCTATCTTGGATGGCAGCGAGCGGAAATACCAGATGTGTACGACTGGAACTACGAGCGAAATGTGGCCCATACGTTCACGCCGAACCTTCTTTTCCGTAACTTCCACGCCGCAGCGGTCGCAGACGATGCCCTTGTAACGGATCCTTTTATACTTACCGCAATGGCATTCGTAATCCTTTACCGGACCGAATATGCGTTCGCAGAAAAGGCCGTCCCTCTCGGGTTTGTAGGTACGGTAATTGATGGTTTCGGGCTTCAGAACCTCACCGCTCGAATTTTCGAGTATTTCTTCGGGCGATGCCAGACCTATGGAGATCTGGTTGAAGTTGGTTGCCTTGTTGTCTTTCTTGAATGACATATCTTTTTCCTTTCTTAATTATCTTACTTTGCAGTAATTAACCTCTCCAGCTTACTGGAGGGGATTGTTGCTGTCTTCCAGTTTCACGCTTATGGCAAGGCCTCGGAGCTCGTGAAGGAGCACGTTGAGCGATTCGGGTATGCCGGCCTGCGGCAGGTTGTCTCCTTTCACTATAGCCTCGTAAGCCTTCGCGCGTCCCATAACGTCGTCGGACTTGATAGTAAGGATCTCCTGCAGGATGTTGGCCGCGCCGAACGCCTCGAGCGCCCAGACCTCCATCTCACCGAACCTCTGTCCGCCGAACTGCGCCTTACCGCCGAGCGGCTGCTGCGTGATGAGCGAATACGGCCCTATCGAACGGGCATGCATCTTGTCGTCGATCATGTGGCCGAGTTTCAGCATATAGATAACTCCCACGGTCGCCGGCTGGTCGAAACGCTCGCCCGTGCCGCCGTCGCGGAGGTATGTAAGGCCGCTGCGGGGTACGCCCGCCTTAGCCGTATACTCGTTAATCTCGTCGAGCGTCGCACCATCGAAGATAGGCGTGGCGAACTTCAGACCCAACTCCTTGCCCGCCCAACCGAGGACGGTCTCGTAGATCTGGCCCAGGTTCATTCGCGAAGGCACGCCGAGCGGGTTCAGTACGATGTCGACTACCGAGCCGTCTTCCAGGAACGGCATATCCTCGTCGCGCACCACTTTCGCTACGATACCCTTGTTACCGTGGCGGCCCGCCATCTTGTCGCCCACCTTGAGCTTACGTTTCTTGGCGATGTAAACTTTGGCGAGCTGTATGATGCCAGTCGGGAGTTCGTCGCCGTTGGTAATGTTGTATTTCTCGCGTTTCACCTTGGCGTCCAGCTCCTTATACTTTATAGTATAGTTGTTGATCGCTTTTACCACCAGAGCGTCGAGCCTCGCGTCTCCGACCCATTTGTCGGTGTTGAGGTTGAGATAGTCGATCTCCTCGAGCATCTTCTTGGAGAACTTGGTCCCTTTCGAGTAGAGTTCGGCTCCCAGATAATCCTTGATACCCTGCGTGCTCTTGTCCTTCAGCAGCGCCCATAGCTTATCCACCAGGATAACCTTGAGGGCCGCGGCGTCGGTCGCGAACTTGATGTCAATTTTTTCGATCTGTGCCTTTTCGGCCTGCTTGCCTTTCTTGTTGTCTTTCTGGGCACGGCTGAAAAGTTTCTTGTCAATAACCGTTCCGAATAGCGAAGGCTGTGCTTTGAGCGATGCATCCTTTACGTCGCCGGCCTTGTCGCCGAAGATGGCGCGAAGGAGTTTCTCCTCGGGGCTCGGGTCGCTCTCTCCTTTCGGGGTGATCTTGCCTATAAGTATATCTCCGGGTTTGACGTTCGCGCCGATGCGGATGATACCGTTCTCGTCGAGATCCTTAGTGGCGTCCTCGCTGACGTTGGGTATGTCGGAAGTGAGTTCCTCGAGTCCTCGTTTGGTCTCGCGGACTTCCATTATGTATTCGTCCACATGTACCGAAGTAAACATATCCTCCCTTACCAGACGCTCCGAAATAACGATAGCGTCCTCGAAGTTATAACCCTTCCAGGGCATGAACGCCACCTTGAGGTTGCGCCCCAGGGCGAGTTCGCCGCTGTCGGTCGAGTAACCTTCGGTCAGTATGGTTCCTTTTTCCACTTTTTCGCCTTTCGTCACCGTCGGGCGAAGGGTGATCGACATATTCTGGTTTGTCTTGCGGTAGCGCGGAAGTTCGTAAACGGTAATTTCGGGGTCGAAACTTACCAGTTTCTCGTCTTCCGAGCGCTCGTAGCGGACGTGAATCTGCTGGGCGTCCGCGTAAACAACTTCACCTGGGCCGGTAGCCACGATATGGATGCGGCTGTCGCGGATCATGTCGCCCTCCAGTCCCGTACCTACGATAGGCGCTTCGGGGTTGATGAGCGGCACGGCCTGGCGCATCATGTTCGATCCCATGAGCGCACGGTTGGCGTCGTCGTGCTCCAGGAACGGGATAAGGCTCGCCGCGATAGACGCCACCTGGTTCGGCGCGACGTCCACAAGGTCTACCTGCTCGGCGGTAATGGTCGGATAATCCGCCTCCACGCGGGTCTTCACGCGCTCCGGCTCCATGAACGTACCGTCGTCGGCCACGGCCGTAGCCTGGGCGATATAGAGGTGCTCTTCCTCTTCGGCGCTCATATAAACTATATCCTGGTCCTTCAGGTCTACCTTTCCGGCTTCGACCTTACGGTACGGCGTTTCGATGAATCCCATATCGCTGATCTTCGCGTAAACGCAGAGCGACGAGATAAGTCCGATGTTCGGGCCTTCAGGGGTTTCTATCGGGCAGAGGCGTCCGTAATGGGTATAATGCACGTCTCGTACCTCGAAACCCGCCCTGTCCCTTGAAAGACCGCCCGGGCCGAGAGCCGAAAGGCGGCGCTTGTGGGTCATTTCGGCCAGAGGGTTAATCTGGTCCATGAACTGCGAGAGCTGGTTCGTCCCGAAGAACGAGTTGATAACGCTCGACAGCGTCTTGGCGTTGATAAGGTCGATAGGGGTGAATACTTCGTTGTCCCTTACGTTCATCCTTTCGCGGATGGTACGAGCCATCCTGACGAAACCTACCGAGAACTGGTTCGAGAGCTGCTCGCCCACAGTCCTTACGCGGCGGTTCGAGAGGTGGTCGATGTCGTCCACGTCGGTCTTGGAGTTGATAAGCGAGATCAGGTATTTGATGATCGCGATCATATCCTCCCTCGTGAGTATCCTCGTGTCCGGATTAATATCCAGGCCGAGTTTCTTGTTGATACGGAAACGCCCCACTTCCCCGAGGTCGTAACGTTTGTCGGAGAAGAAAAGTTTGTCTATCACGTCGCGAGCCGTCGCCTCATCGGGCGGTTCGGAGTTGCGCAACTGCCTGTAGATATAAACCACAGCCTCTTTTTCGGAGTTACAGGGGTCTTTCTGCAGGGTATTGTATATTATCGAGTAGTCATTGCCGGTGGCGTTCTCCTTATGCAGGAGAATGCTTTTGGCTCCGCTCTCAAGTATCTTTTCGATGTCGTCCTCTTCGAGTACAGTTTCGCGGTCAATAATGACGTCGTTACGCTCTATGGATACCACCTCTCCGGTATCCTCGTCTACGAAGTCTTCAATCCAGGTGCTCAGTACGCGCGCGGCCAGCTTGCGCCCTACGGCTTTCTTGAGGTTGGCCTTCGTTACCTTGACCTCATCGGCCAGGTCGAAGATCTCCAGAATCTGCTGGTCGGCTTCGTAACCGATAGCGCGCAGGAGTGTGGTGACCGGTAATTTCTTCTTACGGTCGATGTAAGCATACATCACATTGTTAATGTCCGTAGCGAACTCGATCCACGATCCCTTGAACGGTATGATACGTGCCGAATATAGTTTCGTGCCGTTCGTATGGATGCTCTGGCCGAAGAACACGCCGGGGCTGCGGTGCAGCTGCGAAACGATGACTCGCTCGGCGCCGTTGATGACGAACGTTCCGCGCGGGGTCATATACGGGATAGTCCCGAAATAAACGTCCTGTACTACCGTGTCGAAATCTTCGTGCTCCGAATCGGTGCAATAGAGTTTCAGTTTCGCTTTGAGCGGGACACTGTACGTCAGGCCGCGCTCCAGGCACTCCTCGATAGTGTACCTCGGCGGGTCGATGTAATAGTCCAGGAACTCCAGTACGAAATTGTTTCTTGTATCCGTGATCGGGAAATTCTCCATGAATACCTTGTAGAGCCCCTCGTTCTTGCGGTTCTCTGCGGTAGTATCCAACTGGAAGAAATCGTGAAATGATTTAAGCTGTATCTCCAGGAAGTCGGGATATTGCATCCTGTTCTTCACAGAAGAAAAACTTATTCTCGGGTTACTTGATTTTATGGACATATAACCAAATACGTATTTAGATGATAGGCCTGTAGCCTTTTAAATGCTGATCGAAGCTTTGTCTCGGGCCGCCCGGAGCCGTTCCGGCCGGAGGTGAGTTTCCCCAATTATTTCTACACACTTGATGCGGCCTGTGTAGGAGCGGCGGGAACTATGCCCCCTGCCGGCCCTCAGCCGCAACCGTTAATTTTCCCTATGGTAAGGAAGTGTTTTTGTCATTAACCTTTTCCTGATTCTTTAAATATTGGCTGTTTTTACAATTAAATTCGAGCCATGGGCGGTGTTTCCCGTAGGTGGTTAACCTTTTGCCGCCTTTATTTTACAGTAATAAAATCCGCAAGGATATTATTAGCAGTCAGCGCTTTTATCCTTTTTGCCAATTATGTGCAAAGTCCGGATATTACGCCCCCCCGTTTAAAACGGGAAAAGGCATAGAGCCTGCTGACAGGCTCTATACCCGTTTTTGTGAACCGACAGGAACTATTTGAGCTCCACTTCGGCACCCGCTTCTTCGAGCTGAGCCTTGATCGATTCGGCTTCTTCTTTCGAAACACCTTCCTTGACAGGCTTCGGTGCGCCGTCTACGATGTCTTTCGACTCTTTCAGGCCGAGGCCGGTGATGTCTTTAACCACCTTGATAACGCCTACTTTAGCCTGGCCGCCGCTTACAAGTATAACGTCGTAAGTCGACTTTTCTGCCGGTGCTGCGTCGCCGCCTGCTGCGGGAGCTGCTGCCACTGCTACTGCTGCGGCTGCGGGTTCGATACCGTATTCGTCCTTAAGAATAGCGGCCAATTCGGTTACTTCCTTAACTGTGAGGTTTACCAACTCTTCAGCTAATTTCTTGATGTCTGCCATTGTTGTAGAAATTTTTATAGATTTTTATTTGTTTTACTTTTAAATCTTCCGGATCACGAACCAATTATGCTTTGCAATAACTCTCAGTAACCCGTAAGTGAATTTAGCTCGCTCTTTCTTCAAGCGCTTTTACGATACCTGCAACTTTCTGTCCGGCGCCGGCCTGAAGAGCGGAAATAACGTTCTTCGCGGGGCTCTGGAGCAGAGAGATGACGTCGCCGATAAGCTCGTCGCGGCTCTTGATGGCCGTGAGGGCTTCCAGGTTCTGGTCTCCGACGTAAACGCTCTCTTCTACGTAAGCAGCCTTGAGGAGCGGTTTACCATGCTTGGTGTTCTTGCGGAACTCCTTGATAATCACCGCAGGGGCTTTATTTACTTCAGAGAAC
>CAKUKW010000108.1 GCA_934663885.1 uncultured Tidjanibacter sp. | reverse complement strand
ATATAGATATTTTCAGGAGAATTGTTTTTCGACTCGATAACGAGCTCTTCGGCAGGATAATAGTCCGCGTCGAGCTGTATGGTCACTTTGTCGAAAACCGGGGATGTGATCGTATAGTACGGTTCGCCGGGACAGTCGGGATAAAATCCCATCATGGAGAATACCGCCCATGCCGACATGGTTCCGGTATCATCATTCCCCGGCAACCCGTCGGGCCGTGTGGTGTAATACTTTGAGAGCAGTTCGCGCGTAAGTTTCTGAGTGCGCCACTGCTCATCTTTGAAATAGCTGAAAAGATAAGGATAGGCGATATCGGGCTCATTTGCCGGATCATAATATCCGTTGTCAAAAACCGATTGCAGGCGCTCTACAAATTTTTTGTTGCCCCCCATCAGCTTCGCCAGGCCATAAACGTCGTGAGGTACATAGAACGTGTAATTCCAAGCATTGCCTTCATGGAAGCCGGGATTTGGTTCGAAATTGGCTCCCAGTACCGGATCGAAAGGCTCGATGAATTTCCCGTCCGGCAATTTCGGGCGGAAGGTGCCGTACTGTGGGCAGTAATAGTTTTTGTATCCCAGCGAACGCTCGCGGAACAATTTTGCATCCTGTTTTTTCCCGAGCGCCTCTGCGAATTTGTAGAGGGCATGGTCGGCGATGTAGTATTCGAGGGCATGCGATACGGAGTTGTCGAATTCTTCGCGCAAAGGCACATACCCCAAGGCCATATAATCGTCGTTGTCCGGTCGCATCAGGTTATCCTTTCCCGGCATGGTTGCAGATCTATACATGGCCCCGTAGGCTTCTTCCGGATCGAAATACCGGTGTCCCTTCATCCATGTATCCACTATTACGGGGATTGCCGGGTCACCCTCCATAGCGAGTGTCTCCCTGCCGTAGAGCTCCCATTTAGGCAGCCATCCGTGCTCGCGGTACATGCCGATCATGCTCAGGATCATATCTTTCTGCCGCTCTGGGTAGACCAGTGTCAGTAGCTGATGGAGATTGCGGTACGTGTCCCAGAGCGAAAAAACGGTATAACGCTTCCCCCCGGTATTCATTATCAGGTTACTTTCCATTGCAGGGTAGTCGCCGTTCACGTCGCTCAGGATATTGGGGTGGATAAGGGCGTGGTAGAGCGCCGTGTAAAAAACGGTTTTCTGCTCTTCGGTACCGCCCTCGACTTCTATACGCGATAGATCGCTATCCCATTTCCTGCGGGCGTCGAACCAGATGTCAGAGAAATCTTTACCGTCGGATTCGGCGTCGAGGTTCAGGCGCGCGTTTTCGATGCTTACAAACGAAACGCCTATACGAACTTCTATCTGCTCGTCGGCCTCGGTGTCGAATGTGAAATATGCGCCTATATCATCACCGGCCAACTCTTTTCCGTAATTCCTGTATAGCTTATATTTTCCCTGGTCGGAGTCCCATTCGGCTTTTATTCCCGTGCGCGGGCGCTGCATTTTCCAGAATCCGCTTTCAACCGGAGCCTTGCTTACACGCATTACGAAATATATTGGAAAGACCGCCCCGGAGTTGTAGCAGAATGTACCCAGTAATTTAGAACCTTCGATTTCCGTATTGCTGACTTGCCTGACAACGGCTCCCGATTCGTTCGTAAGTCCTTCGCCCAGGTTTAATAATATATTGCTTTTACCGGCGGGAAATGTAAATCGTGTAGCACCAGTACGGGTTGTAGCCGTGGCTTCGGTGGCGACCCCGTATTTATCCAGATAATTGTAATAATAACCCGGAGAGGCTTCTTCGTCGGTATACCTACTCCCGTATTCGCGGTAATCCACATTCATCTCACCGGTCGTAGGCATCAGCAGCAACGCTCCCAGATCGGGGCAGCCGACGCCGCTAAGGTTGACATGGGAATAGCCTGTAAAATATACGTTCCGGTTGTCGTAAGGCGTTGACCACCATCTTTTTTCTTTATCGTACTGATTGTCCGCCGAGCCCATTACATTAAAAGGGGATACAGACATCATTCCGTTCGGGCATAAGGCCCCGGGGTTAGTCGCACCGTAGTTGCTGGTACCTATGAAAGGGTTAACGTAATCTACCGGTGTTTTCCGGCGCATAGGGATCTCCGCCGCCGTTGCAGTAAATGGGAATATGAATAAAAGTGCCAACACGGTATTCCTGAAATTTTGCATGAATCCAAAGGATATAAGTTATACTTAAAGAACTAACAAATATAATGATTTGCAGGGAGAATTTTATTGAATAGCCTGTCGAACGGTATAATAAATACATAAAAGGGGCAGGAATATTCCTGCCCCTTTTATAATTGCCGGATAGTAATTTCCTTACTCCCGGCGTGTCGTAATGGTTATAACCCCGTATTTCCCCCTGTCGCCGTATAAAGCGCCGATGCGGTCGACTTCTATGGATTTGACCTGCCACGGTTTGATGAAGGCGTTCACCATGTCGAAGTTGGTGTAAGTGATACCGTCGGCCACGATCAGGGCCGGTCCGCCGCCGTTACCCCTTATCACGAGTTGCAGGCCCTGGTTTGTCGTTACCGGAGTAATGCTCCTCATCCGGGATTCGATGTATTCCCTGAGGTCGCGATAAGCATAGCTGGAGGCAATATCGACAGCGCCTTTTACCAACTCTTCCGTTTCCACCGGGTACGACCGCATATCCCTGGTAATAATTTCATTACCATTTATCGAATAGCCGGTAATTTTGTTTTTGTTTTTCATTACTATTCTGACCGAATCGGCTCCGTCGGTAGGTATTTCGTAAATAGTGTCTCCGATAAGTACCGCTATTACATCGCCTTGTTCGATGCCCTGCATGATAACATTCCCGCCCGGTTCCAATATGGATACCTCATTGTCGCCTTTAATGTAAGGATATACTTCGAGCCCTTTCACCGGTTTACCTTTTTCATTGGTTAAGGATACATCAACGGTCCTGCCCTGTGCTGCAGCCATTGATAAAACTCCGGCAGCCGCAAAAATGATTAATAATGCCCTTTTCATAAGTTATTCCGTTTTAAATTATGTGTACTTTTGCATAGACCAATTATTATGCCCGTTTCTTTTAAAGAAGACGCAAAATACGGCCCGAAGATTGCATCTGTGAAAAAAATATTTATATTTATATATACGCAGAATTACCATAAAAATAAAAAAAATATGAAAGAGCATGAATTTGTAACATTGGCTAAATTCACTTCTGTGAACAGGGCGGCCGTGGTAAAGGCGCTTCTCGACTCTGTGGGAATAGACAACCAGATAATCAACGACACCGCAGTCTCGATGATGCCGATGCTCGGAAACGGGATACAGATAATAGTAAACGCGGAAGATTACGATCGTGCCAAAGAGGTTATGGAAGCTAAATTCGACAAAACCGAATTCGCGTTCGAATCCAAAAAGAAATAAGTTTCATAAACTTTCGCTGAATATTTTCCACGATAACTCCGCCTGAAGACGGAGCATTTCCATGCCGTTTTTAGTGTGGCAGCCTCGTTTCTGTCCTTCCGACAAGAAAGCGGTAAGGGGGGGATTGTAAACCAGGTCGTAGAGATAATGCGCAGGCCTGAGAAAATTGTATGGGATACCGGGCTTACTGTTTATGTGGGGGTACATACCCAAAGGTGTGGTGTTTACTATAAGCAGGTTGGACGATATTACCGTCTCGTCGAGCCCGTGGTAGCTTATCCCTTTCCCTTTTTCCCTGGATATTATAGTATAGTCTATTCCTGATTCGCTTAAGGCGTACGCGACGGCTTTGGAAGAACCCCCGCTTCCCAATACCAGGGCCCTTATATTTTCCTTCCCTATGAATCTTTCCAGCGACAGGGAGAATCCCTGCCAGTCGGTGTTGTATCCTTTGAGCCTGCCGGAGTTGTTAACGACGCAGTTGACAGCCCCGATGGCTATCGCCTCCGGTGAAAATTCGTCAAGAAACGGGATTATGCTTTGTTTGTGGGGGAACGTTACGTTGAATCCGGCAAGGTCGTTATCCTTCACCATTTGCCGGAGCCCGTTTATGTTTTCGAGAGGAAGGTTGATGTACCTGGCATCCTCAATTCCTTCCGATCTGAATTTTTCAGCGAACCACTCCGCGGAAAAAGAATGTCCCAGCGGGTATCCTGTCAAGCCGAACGTCTTCATCCTTCAGGAAAGTTACATTAAATATCTTATAAGCAGGAATCCCCCTATCAGTACCACAGTAAATGCGAGCACGATCCAGTTGAAATATTTGTCGATAAATGATTTTATCGGAGGGCCGAATTTAAGGATAAGGAAACCGAGCAGGAAGAAACGCGCCCCGCGGCCTATCATGCAAGCTATGAGGAACATCGGGAAGTTGATGGAGAATACTCCGCCTGCAAGGGTAAATATTTTAAAGGGTATGGGAGTGAATGCTGCAGTAAATACCGCCCAGAAATTCCATTTCTCATAGAGCTCCCTTACCGAATCGAACGCTTCCTGTGAAAACAACCCCGGAATGAACCAATGGTTTATCAGGTCCCATGCCCAATACCCCAATCCGTATGCAGCCGCCGCTCCCGCAACTGATCCGGCGAGGCATATTGAGGCGTACCGTAACGATTTCTTCGGCCTGCCCAGGCAAAGCGCTATCAGGAGTACATCGGGAGGAACCGGGAAAAAGCTGGCTTCGATAAAAGCAAGGATGAAAAGCGCCAGCGAGCCCCATTTGCTGTCGGCCCAACGCAGTACCCAATCGTATATTCTCCTTATGAATTTCATCTGCAGCCTGAGGCGTGTTGACATAAAGCGTCACGCCTGAATTTTATATTGTATCTTGGTCTTTCAAGGCGCTTTTACGAAGTAATACCGGGCGTATTTCGAGGAAAAGAACCGAAGGAAGACCGAAAAGAGTCAAAAGGCCGTGTAGACGTTTTATGTCAACACGCCCTAACGTCCGACTGCAAAAGTAAGAAAAACCGGCGACAGACCTAATAAACGGGACCGAATATTTTGGGCTTCTCTCCCCTACGCTCTTTGGGGGACGGAGTGAGCCCATCAGGATTGAATTCTATCGGCAACGTATATCTTAGCCTAACTGGCTCGCCGTCCACTTTTGCGGGAGTCCACTTAGGGCATTTTTTAAGAACCCGTTGAACCTCTTTTGAAAGACTCGGATGGGGCGATTTGTCGATAATAACGTTTGTGAGAGTGCCGTCTTTCTCAATTACGAACCTGGCTCTCACCAATCCATGGATTCCTTCTTCACGCAACTCATACGGATATTTTATTTTGCCTGCTATCCACTTTCTGAACTCGGGCAGAGAGCCTCCCTCGAATCCGGCGGGCTCATAAACCGAACCGGTGTCTGCCGGCCGCTCTTTTAGCGTGAAGTCAATATGCATGTAAAATATTACAGGGACTTTTTTCTTACCGTTTTGTCCCGGCGTCCATTTCGGGGAATTGCCGACTATATCCCTGACTTCCCATGAGAAGGATTGATGTGGGCTGTCTATAATAAAAATATCCGTTACATTCCCTTTTTTGTCTACTACGAAGGAAAAATTGACCTTTCCCCCGATATTTTCCGAAAGTGCTTCAGCAGGATAAATACAGCGGCTTTTAACCCATGTGGCGAAATCAGCCGCCTCGCCTCCCTCGAACAAAGGCATAACGTCGGCATGCAATACCGGCTCCTGTGCGGCCGCCCTATGGCTGCACAGCAGGGATAAAATCAGGAAAACGGCAAACGGGATAATAGAGAGGTTCTCTTTCATAATCTAAATAGTGTATTAGTTGGCCTTTATGTTTTACGGTACGAATATAATAATTTTCCCCAAAAAATTATTTTACTGACAATTAATATCCAAAATAAATGGGACTTCTTATTTATCTTTATTATATTGATAATGTTTTCATCCTTTATGCAAGCATAAAACTAATAAGTTAGCTATACAACCATTCATTTAACCTTAATATGATTTTTGTAAAACAGTTCTTTTGTGTGTAAATAAAACATATTTACGCCGATAAGTATAATATTTAACATATTTATTGTACTTTTGTATGTTATCAATATAAGTTAATATCTGCGCTGCGCCATTTTGTTGTGATGATTCAGGGGCAAAGCGGCAGTAATAGGAATAATTATGAACTTCAGTAATTTCACACAAAGGTTGCGCTCGCGCAAATTCTGGTTTTCATGGATCGGGATAACGCTTGGAGCCTTGGTCATGGCCGCCGGATTTGTACTGTTTACGAATCCCTATAAGATTATTCCTGGAGGTGTATATGGCCTTGGACGGGTATTGCATTACGTGGTTCCTTCCATTCAAACGGGAACCTTCGGGTTTATGCTCGACATTCCGCTGATGATTACGGGAATTATCGTATTCGGAGGGGCGTTCGGTGCGAAAACAGTTTACGCTGCGCTGCTTACGCCGGTATTTATGAATACCCTTACAAGTTATATGGGTGAAAATCCTGCCGACGGGATAAGCGTTATAAGCCGGTATTTCGATTTCTCGGACAATGTACTTGTCGCTGCAATTTTCGGTGGAGTTTTAATCGGGGCCGGGGTAGGGCTAATCGTTAAATTCGGAGCCACGTCCGGAGGTACGGATATAGTGGCCATGCTGCTGGTAAAGTTTGCCAAAATGAAGTTTTCAACGGCGATGTTCCTTACCGAATCGGTGATTGTAATTACAGGTATGCTTATCCTTCAGGATTGGAAAATCCCTTTATATTCGTTGATTTCGATTTTTGTTTCGGCAAAGGTACTCGATTTCGTGCTCGACGGCGCCAGTTACGATAAACTGCTGTTTATAATGACTGACCGGACCGAAGAGATGAAGGATTATATAATAAACGGTATCGACCGCAGCGGGACGCTGATAAAATCAAAAGGTATGTATACCGGTAAAGATAAGGAGATGGTATTTCTTGTCGTAAGCCGCAGGCAGATAACGGCTGTCCAGGAAAGGATAAAAGAGATAGATCCCGAGTCTTTCGTGGTGGTGGTGAATGCATACGAAACATTCGGGGAAGGATTTAAACCCTTCCCCGACAAAATGTAAGGTTATTGTTCTTACCAGGTGTGGGAT
>CAKUKW010000107.1 GCA_934663885.1 uncultured Tidjanibacter sp. | reverse complement strand
GGATCGTGGTTAATGACCTCCTGATGCATGTCGATCCCCTTAAGCCTCTTTTTGTGCCCGTTAATAAACATGGAAGACAAAATGAGAGCAGCGTCCATTCCTTCAACGATGCTTTCGCCTCGGATATGCAGATAATAACATTTCCCGCCGGCCTTTGTTCGCGCCGCCGGAAAGGGGTCGTTTGCGACCTGGAGTGGAAAAGCAATTTTATCAGGAAGGCAATTCAGAGCCAGCGCGATATCGTGCCGGTCTATTTCGACGGCAAATTGTCCGGCTTCTTTTACAGGCTTGCCAATTTAAGGAAATTTCTGGGAATAAAGGTAAATATCGAAATGCTGTACCTCGTGAACGAAATGTTCAAGCAGCGTGGAAGCGATTTCAGAATAGTATTCGGACAGCCGGTGAGCTACGAATCGCTGCTTGAAGGCAGGAATGTGGGTGAAGCGGCACTTTTTATACGCGGAAAAGTGTACGAATTAAGCTATTCGGGAGAAAAAGAAAAAGAATGCAAATAATAAATATATATAATTTACGTATTTTTGCAAGGGGAATTGGCTGCATGGCGCGATTTTAGCTCTCTATTCAGCCCGAATAAAATGTTTTACGCCATTATTATGGAACCGATAATAGATCCTGTTCCTCGAGCCGATTTGGAGGCCGAATTGAAACCGGAATATTTTCTGCGCAATACGAATAACGCCGGGAATATTATATATACCGTAAAGGCTTCCGAGTGCCCTAATATAATGATGGAAATAGGGCGCCTGAGGGAGTTGGCTTTCCGCCAGGCGGGGGGAGGAACGGGTATGCCTGTGGATATCGACGAGCAGGACTTGTCGCCGGACGGCTACACCCAGCTTTTCGTATGGGATCCTACCGGCAGGGAGATTCTGGGTGGTTACCGCTATATCGTGTCGGATTCCTCGGACACTTCACAACTCTCTACGGAGCACTATTTCAGGTTCAGCGACAAATTCCGCAAGGAGATACTCCCTTATACCATAGAACTGGGGCGTTCGTTCGTACAGCCCCGGTACCAGCGGACAAGGGATGCCAAGAGTCTTTATGCCCTCGATAATCTTTGGGACGGCCTCGGGGCGCTGCTGGTTGAAAACCCTGAGAAGAAGTATTTTTTCGGCAAGGTTACCATGTACGATAAGTATAATGTCGAGGCGCGCGATATTCTGATGTACTTCCTCCATAAATACTTTCCAGACAATGACCATCTCCTCGAGCCGATAAATCCGGTGCCTATGAATATCGACACAGCCCGTATGGATAAGATGTTCGATGGAGAAAGTTATAAGGAGGATTATAAAATACTGGTTAAGGAGCTCCGCAAACGGGGTGAATTTGTCCCCCCGATGATAAATTCCTATATGAGCCTGTCGGCTTCCATGAAAGTTTTCGATACGGTTTACAACCATGATTTCGGTGACGTGGAGGAAACGGCGATACTGATTACCATAGCCGATATTTATCCCCAGAAAAAGGAGAGGCACACCAGGGGCCTGCTCGCCCTTATAAGGGACGAATACAGAAAGGGAGTTGATAATTCCCGGGCTCAGGGGCAGGGCCGGCTGAAACGCTGGGGCAACAAAAAGGACAAGCAGTAAGTAATCTGACAGACTTACTGTAATGGAGAATGTTCCGTATATTACGGGACATTCTTTATCTTTGCGGAAACCGTTTAGATAGTATGCGGTTAAGGCAATGCAGGTCTTAAATTTATTGATGCGGGTGTTGCCTCCCCGGCTTTTGCCGCACATGCCTTGGCGGGCCGATATGCATCCCTCGTCGATGAGTTCACTTGCTAAAGCAAGCTCGGTTCATTATCTTTGTATTCTATGAAAAGGCCGTCACAATGGCAACCACACCCTTTCGATGAGAAAGAGCTGCTCGGTATCCTTAAAAAGTACTGGGGATATAACTCTTTCCGTGGAACGCAGGTGCAGACCATCCGTTCCGTTATGGAGGGAAAGGATACACTTGCTCTGATGCCTACCGGCGCCGGAAAGTCGCTTACCTATCAGATACCCGGACTCGTATCGGAGGGAATATGCATAGTCGTGACGCCGCTTATTGCCCTGATGAAAGACCAGGTAGACTCATTACGCAAAAGGGGCGTTGCGGCGGCCTCGATACATTCGGGGATGAGCACCCGCAATATCGACATTACACTGGATAATTGTGTTTACGGAGATATAAAATTCCTTTACATTGCTCCCGAACGTCTTTCCGGCGAGACTTTTATGTCGCGGCTTTCCCGCATGAAAGTGAACCTTTTCGCCATTGACGAGGCCCACTGTATATCGCAGTGGGGTTATGATTTCCGGCCTTCGTACCTGAAAATATCACGTGCCAGGGAGGTTCATCCGGACGTTCCCGTGTTGGCCCTTACTGCCTCTGCTACAAGCGTGGTGGCCGGGGATATAATGGAAAAACTGGCATTCAGAACCACGAATGTGATTCGCAGCGATTTTGCCCGCCCCAACCTCTCGTTTTCTGTACGCCGCACCGACGACAAAAAAGAGCAGCTCCTAAGGGTACTTGGTAACGTCCCTGGGACCGGTATAGTCTATATGCGTACGCGCGAAGGAGCTGAGCTGCTGGCCCGCGAATTACAGGAGGCCGGGGTTGGGGCGGAGTATTATCATGCCGGGCTGCCGCATGCCGAGCGCTCTCTGCGCCAAAACGATTGGGTGTCGGGCAAGACCAGGGTAATTATCGCCACCACAGCTTTCGGTATGGGTATAGATAAGCCCGACGTACGCTTTGTGGTACACTACGATATGTGCTCTTCGCCGGAGGAATATTACCAGGAAGCGGGCCGGGCGGGCCGAGACGGAAAGCGATCATACGCGCTGCTGCTTATAGCCTCCGATGAAAAGGATAAGCACCTGAAGAGGTTCGAATCCGAGTTTCCTCGATTGGAGCAGGTAAAGGATATTTACGATAAGCTGTGCAATTACCTACAGGTAGCCGTAGGGGAGGGAAAACACTATTCCTGCGCTTTCAATATATACGAGTTCTGTTCGCGTTACAGGCTTTTTCGCGGGAACGTTCACAATGCCCTTAAACTTTTGCAGCAGAACGGTTACCTGGTTTATACCGAGGAGGAAGAGAATCCTGCGAGGCTGATGTTCTGCGTGAGCCGTGACGACCTCTATTCCCTCAGGGTGCAGCGGGACGACCTCGATCACATACTGAGGACTATTCTCAGGCTTTATACGGGTGTATTTCATGATTTCAGGCCGGTAGATATCCAGGAGATAGCTATTTATACCGGCTATACCGAAGACCGGGTGAAGGAATTGCTCAAGATGCTCTGGCAGCTCCGTATCATACGTTACATTCCCAAGAACCGCAGCCCGATGATATTTTTTCTCGATAACCGCCTTCCGGTGCAGGATATTTATATTTCCCCGCAGACTTACAAGGTAAGGAAAGAGATGGCGCTGGAGAGGCTCGGAGTGATGTTCGATTATGCGGACAACGGTACCGAGTGCAGGAGTGTTCTTTTACAAAGATATTTCGGGCAGGATGATGCCATCCCATGCGGCGTATGCGACGTGTGCATCGAAAAGAAAAAAACCGGCCGGGCAGGGGCGCAGTCGGTACGACAGAAAATAATATCTATTCTTGCCCAGGGTCCGGCAACCGTTAAAGATATAGTAAGTGGATTTAAAGCCGATCCGAAAGATATATTGGCAGAGCTCGATGATCTTTCAGCCGAAGGGATATTAATCACCGGAAGCGACGGGAGGGTTAGGTTAAAATAAAAAAGCGGAAAATTTTTTCCGCTTTTTATTTATAACTTGGGTCCTGTTACCATATTATTGTGGCAACTACGCACCAGATACCGAGTATGATGGCGATGATGCCGAAAGTACCCTGGAGCGGCATAAGTTTCTTGAGAACCTGTTCACCTTTCTCGGCGGCTTTCTCGTTTTTCGAAAGCGCATACTTCTGGATAAGGCCGTAACCAAGAATAAAACCGAGAACAGCGGTAACGATTTCTGTTGCCAGCCATGTGATCCACCATATAGGCGCCGAAGTAAGCATTCCAACATTGATGATACATTGGATGATGCCCCAGATACCCCAAATAGCGAACAAGACACCAAGCCATCCCTGGAAAGGTGCGATCTTGTCGAAATACTTTTTAGCGTCCGGCTTTTTGGAAAGAATCAATGAAGGAACCGCGAGGAGCCCCAGGATAATTAGAAGAATTCCGTAAATCATAAATTTTGAATTTTTTGGGTTATAAAATGGTAAGTAATACAAATATACAAATCATTACTCTTAAATAAAAGCAGGTACGTGTAAAACACGTAAGATAATGTCTGTAATAAAGCTGTTTATTTAAATATGGTGTAAGTTGCGTCTAAATATTTACTTTTGTATCCGGTATGAATGAATTTAGAAACACTATAACCAACGAGGAGGTCGCCGCTTTGCCAAAGGTTGTATTTCCCGGCAGCGTTGAAGTCGTCGATACGGAAGCGGGCGTGAATGCGGCGTGCGATTATCTTCTGCGGTGTTCGAGGATAGGTTTTGATACCGAGACCCGCCCATCTTTTAAGGCGGGTGTTACCAATAAGGTTGCCCTGCTGCAGTTAAGCTCCGAGGAGCGGTGTTTCCTTTTCCGCCTTTCAAAAATGAGACTCGACAAGGCGATAATAAAAGTGCTTTCCAACCCGGAAATAATAAAGGTCGGCGCAGCGGTCCACGACGATATTAAGGGCCTGCAGGCGTTGAGGCGGTTTAAACCGGCCGGTTTCGTAGACCTCCAAAGTATAGTAGGCAAATACGGGATCGAGGAGAAGAGTGTGCGCAAACTAGCCGCCATCGTTCTCGGGATGGGGGTTTCGAAAGCCCAGAGGCTCAGCAACTGGGAGGCGGCGGCATATACTCCAGCCCAGATGAGCTATGCTGCTACCGACGCCTGGGTATGCCTTGAGATCTACAATACAATTACGAAAGGGGATTAATCGGATGAAAAGAATATACCTGAAAAAAGGAAAGGAAGAATCGCTCGGCAGGAGGCATCCGTGGGTTTTCTCGGGTGCCATAGAACGAAATGACGGAGAGCCTGCTGAAGGTGAAATTGTGGAAGTATTTTCTCACGGCGGGGATTTCCTTGCCCGTGGACATTATCAGATAGGTTCCATAATGGTTCGGGTACTCACATTCCGGCAGGAAGATATAGACCAGCAATGGTGGAATGATATGCTTTCACGCGCTTACCGTTTAAGGGAGGCACTGGGGCTTATAGGTAATCCGCAGACTACGTGCTACCGCCTTATCCACGGCGAAGGGGACAATCTTCCGGGGCTTGTGGTCGATATATACGGGGAAACGGCCGTCATCCAATGCCATAGTGTGGGGATGTATTTTTCCCGCGAGGTTATATGTGAATCACTGAAGAGTATTTACGGTGGACGACTGTCGGCTGTATATGATAAAAGTTCCCAGACACTGCCTTTCAATGCTAAACTGGGCGCCGAAGACGGATACATATACGGTTCCGGTTCGGGGGAAGGGGCAGTACTGGAGAATGGCAATAAGTTCGACATCAACTGGGGAATAGGCCAGAAAACGGGTTTTTTCATAGACCAGAGGGCCAACCGCGAGTTGGTCAGGCAGTATTCTGCAGGCCGCAGAGTATTGAATACGTTTTCTTATACCGGCGGATTTTCAGTATATGCTCTCGCCGGAGGAGCGAACGAGGTTGTTTCGGTCGACAGTTCCAAGAGTGCGGTAGAGCTTGCAGCCAGGAATGTGGAGATGAATTTCGGCAAAGGGGCGCAGCACGTAGCCGTAGCCAGCGACGTTTTCGGTTACCTGCGTGATACAGATAAAAAGTTCGACCTTATAATCCTCGACCCGCCCGCTTTCGCAAAGCACCATAAAGTACTCGGAAACGCGATGCAGGGGTATAAAAGATTGAATGCCAGGGTTATTTCCCAGATAGAGCCCGGTGGTATACTTTTTACGTTCAGCTGTTCGCAGGCCGTGAGCAGAGAGCTTTTCCGTACTACGGTATTTACTGCCGCCGCTATTGCAGGCCGCAATGTACGTGTGCTGCATCAACTCACCCAGCCCGCCGACCATCCAATTAATATCTACCATCCCGAAGGAGAATATCTTAAGGGGCTGGTGCTTTATGTGGAATAACTACTTCACCGGTTATGTATTAAATATCAACCTGATGTTCACCCAAGGGTTTGCAGTAATTTCACTGTTGGTTAGGGTCAATTCTATACAGAGATGGTTTGTTTACATAAATAAACAGGGAGGCATAGCCTCCCTGTCCCCTTTTTGCGCTGTCGCAGCGTTCTTGTATGATGGTGTTAATTATAGGGTCTTCAAATATAAAATTATTTTTTGAATTATTATGCGTCGGTCACATTAATATTTTTTTTCATCTGGCGCTTATATCGCGATATACCCATCACGGCTGCTGCCGTAAGACCGAAAATCAGTCCTACCCAGAGACCGGAGGCTCCCATACCAATAACGAAAGCACAAAGGTAGCCAACAGGCAGGCTTATGACGATATAGGAAACGAATGCAATCAGTATTATTATTTTCACATCCTGGATCCCCCTGAGTATGCCTATGGAAATAGACTGCAGCCCGTCGGGTATCTGGAACAGGGCCACGAAGAGGAGCAGCACGGAAGCAAGCCGCACTACCTCGGGATCCGTATTGAAAATGAGCGGCAGGTAATTGCGTGTAAGCAGGAATATGACGGCTATAATCCCGTTCCACATAAGTCCCAGCCTGTATCCCGCCCGTGCGTAAAGTTTGATCTCTCCGAAATTCCTGCGTCCGTAGGCATGGCTGACACAGATAGTGACCGACGAGCTGATCGCAATAAGGATCATGAATGCCAGGTTGGATATTATCGAGGCGATCTGGTTGGCCGCTATCTCTACCGTACCTATCCATCCCATCATAATGCCTGTCAGAGCAAAGGCCGATATTTCCATGAACATCTGCAACGAAATGGGCCATCCCACCCTGACAAGCGACTTTACCCTTGTCCATGAAAAATTCTTCATGCTGAACAGTGTAAAATAACGG
>CAKUKW010000106.1 GCA_934663885.1 uncultured Tidjanibacter sp. | reverse complement strand
TCTGTAGCTTATCTGTAAAGTAACGCAAAAGTACGATTTCTTTCAAAAAATATATACCTTTGCAGGCAAAATAGGTTATATGAAAACGGTTGGGGACTTAATTTGGTCTGCATCAAACCGGAAATGACAATTTCAGAGGTTGCTTGAATTTTTGAATGAAATGATTTTTTAGTTATTTTTTGATGATTTTTATCCGGGGATTTGAGGAGCATAATGGGATTATGTGAAGAAAATCACAGGCAAAAAGAACGGGAAAGAACAAAAAGCACGAAATTCAAAACTTCAAAACACCCTCTGAGGCATACTGCCCAAGCGATTAAATTTTAGGAAATCTATGTCCGACAAACAAAGAACACTGAAAAAAGCGGTCAGTTTCGAAGGCAAAGGCCTCCATACAGGGGAGGCCGTTAAAATGACCATTCTTCCCGCACCGGAAAACACAGGAATCATATTCAAAAGAACCGACATCGAAGGAAATCCCGAGATACCTGCGCTTTGCGACTATGTTACGGATACATCCCGCGGCACGACGATAGAGAAAGACGGCAACAAGGTACATACCATAGAGCATGTCATGGCCGCTATCTGGACCCTGGGTATCGACAACGCATGGGTGGAAGTCTCCGGCCCTGAAGTACCGATACTCGACGGCTCGGCCAAAGACTATGCAAAAGCCATAACGGAAACGGGTAACTACGAGCAGGCCGCCGACCGCAGGTATTATGAAGTAAGGGAAAAGGAAGAATTCAAGTTTCCGGACAAGGGTGCGGAAATAATAATATATCCGGATGACAGTTTCAGTGTGTCGGTGCATGTCGATTACGATTCACGGGTAGTTGGGAACCAATATGCGTGTTATTCGGAAGTGGACGATTTCCAGACGGAAATAGCCCCCTGCCGCACATTCGTTTTCATGAACGAACTGGAGCTCCTGCTCAAAGCGGGACTGATCAAAGGAGGCGACCTCGACAATGCTATCGTCGTGGGCGACTACGCGACCAGCGAAGAAGAGGTCTCGCGCATAGCATCGGTATTCAACAAAAAAGACATAAAACTCAAAGACGGTTACGTGAACAACGTGAACCTTAGGTTCAACAACGAAATAGCCCGCCATAAGCTCCTCGACGTTCTTGGTGACCTTGCATTGCTGGGAGTCCGGCTAAAAGGAAAAGTTTTCGCCGTCAGGCCCGGTCATTACGTCAATACCGAGACCGCGAAACTACTGAGAAAGAGCGTTAAGCGGGATGCCAACAGACCGCAGTTCGTTTACGACCCTGCGGCGGAGCCGGTATACGATATAAATAAAATCAAGTCTATACTACCCCACCGCCCCCCGTTCCTTCTGGTCGACAGGATTTTCCACATCGACGACGACAGCGTGGGGGGAGTCAAGAACGTTACAATGAACGAGCCTTTCTTCGTGGGCCATTTCCCTGAAGAACCCGTAATGCCCGGGGTGCTTATACTCGAGGCTATGGCGCAATGCGGAGGTCTCCTTGCGCTTAGTAAAGTAGAAGAGCCCGAAAGATATTCGACATATTTTCTGAAAATAGACAATGTTCGTTTCAAACAAAAAATAGTCCCGGGCGATACACTCCAGTTCGAGCTGAAACTGACGGAGCCCATACGCCGCGGGATAGTGATGATGGACGCGAAAGCATACGTTAACGGAGTAGTAACTACCGAGGCGTTTTTCATGGCGCAGGTGATAAAAAACAAATAACGGGAATCTCCCGCGATAATCCGCCCTGTTGGGGGCGGATTATTATTTAATATCGAATTAATAACCAATGTGCAAAACAATAAAAAATAATTTATTACGTTTGCAGTTTATGCCTGTCACACAGGGCTTTTAACACCGGAAAACACACTAACTAATGATAAGCAACCTAGCCTACGTGCATCCCGACGCCAAACTGGGACAGAATGTAACAGTCGAACCTTTCGCATATATTGCCGGCGATGTAACAATAGGCGACGATTCATGGATAGGGCCGCATGCGGTCATAAATGACGGAACCCGAATGGGTAAAGGCTGCCGGATACATCCGGGAGCGGTAATAGCCGGAATCCCGCAGGACCTCAAGTTCAAGGGTGAATACTCAACCGTGGAAATGGGCGACTACAATACCGTCAGGGAAAGCGCCACCATCAACCGCGGTACAGCCGCAAAGGGCAAAACCGTTATCGGTAATAACAATCTCATAATGGCCTGCGCGCATGTTGCACACGATTGCACGGTTGGAAACAACTGTGTAATAGTTAATAACGTACTACTGGCCGGAGAAGTGGAAGTGGGCGACTGGGTGATAATAGGCGGGGGTTCCGCCGTGCACCAGTTTACTCGCATCGGTGAACATGCGATGATCAGCGGGGGTTCGCTGGTAAGCAAGGACGTACCTCCGTATGTAAAAGCTGCGCGTTATCCCGTCACTTTCGTGGGAGCCAATTTCATAGGCCTTCGCCGCCGCGGATTCTCATCGGAGCAGGTAGCGCAAATACAGGACATGTTCAGGATAATCTTCCAGGACGGGCACAATTACGGCAGGGCGTGTGACATAGTAATGGCGCAGTTTCCGCAAAGTTACGAACGCGACCTTATCGTGGACTTCATCCGTAACTCCAAGAGGGGAATATTGAAACCGTACAACCCGCAGATAGCGGCGGAAGACGAGTAAATGAATTATAAATTGATGAGTTAATCATTTCAGGGTAATAATCTCAGTAACACAGGCACTGATATTGCCTAATTATAAAACGATTATATTATTTAACTAAAATAATTCATAATTTATAATTCATAATCCATAATTATATTGTATATTTGCATCCGTTACGGGTTAACAAAAGCACAGGTTTGGGGACGAGAGTCCCCAAATTTCGTAATAAGCCCCGGCCGGAAGCAGGCGGCTGGGTATGGCGAAGCGCCCTTTACAACTATTATTATCAGACGATTACATTCATGATAGATATAGATAAAATAAAATCAACCGTCGATAGGGAGCTCGAAGGAACGGAGCTTTTCCTCGTGGATGTCGCATGCACCCCCGGGAACGATGTCGAGATAACGATAGACAGCGACGGCTCGGTCGACATAGACGATTGCGTTGCTTTGAGCAGGGCCGTCGAATCGCAGTTCGACCGCGACGAGGAGGATTTCCAGCTTACCGTAACTTCGGCCGGCGTAGGCTATCCGCTGAAAGTTCTGAGACAATACCGTAAACTTACCGGCCGCCCGGTAGAGGTGCTGCTCAAGAACGGCACCAAAATACTCGCCGAACTGAAGGACGCTACGGAAAATTCCCTCACCGTCGCCTACCAGGAAAGCCGCACCGTGGAAGGAAAAAAGAAAAAACAGGTATTCGACGTCGAAAAGACATATTCCTTCGACGAAATAAAGAGCACCAAGGAATACCTCGACTTCAAGTAAAGAGATAAAAAATATATAGCGAATAATAATCAAAACCTGTCACTCAAAACAATGGACAATCTCAATCTCATAAGCAATTTTGCAGAGTTCAAAGAGCTTAAGAATATCGACCGCAGCACACTCATAGGGGTATTGGAGGATGTTTTCCGCCACCACCTCATCAAAACCTACGGTACGGACGAGAATTACGACATCATTATCAACACCGACAAGGGCGACCTTGAGATATGGCGCAACCGTATCATAGTAAACGATAACGAAGTCGAAGACCCCAACCAGCAGGTAGGGCTCACCGAAGCCCGCAAACTGGACGAATCCTACGAGGTGGGTGAAGAGGTGGCCGATGAGATAAAATTGCAGGATTTCGGAAGGCGTTCGGTGCTCTCACTGCGCCAGAACCTCGCCTCCAGAATCCTCGACCTGGAAAAAGCGAACCTTTTCGAAAAATACAGCGAAAGGGTGGGCGAAATCATTACGGGGGAAGTCTACCAGGTATGGAAAAAAGAGATACTGGTGCTCGACGACGAGGACAATGAACTGGTACTGCCGAAAAGCGAGCAGATACCGAGCGACTTTTTCCGCAAAGGCGACACTATCCGCGCCATCGTGTCGAAAGTGGAGATGCGGAACAACTCTCCCGTTATCATACTTTCGCGTACGGCCCCCGAGTTCCTCGAAAGGCTGTTCGAACAGGAAGTCCCTGAAATATACGACGGACTGATCACGATAAAAAAGATAGTCCGCATCCCGGGCGAAAGGGCCAAAGTAGCCGTGGAGTCTTACGACGAGCGTATCGACCCTGTAGGAGCCTGCGTAGGTATGAAAGGCTCGCGTATTTACTCGATAGTTAAAGAGCTGCGCAACGAGAATATCGACGTGGTAAACTGGACATCGAATACCCAGCTGCTCATACAGCGCGCGCTGAATCCCGCTAAAATATCATCCATATCGATAGACGAGGAACGTAAGACCGCCTCGGTCTACCTCAAACCCAGCGAGGTCTCGCTCGCTATCGGAAAAGGGGGGCTCAACATACGCCTGGCGAGCATGCTGACCGGATACGATATAGACGTTTACCGCGACGTGGAGGAAGAAGACGTGGATTTGCAGGAATTCTCGGACGAAATCGAGCAGTGGATAATCGACGCCCTGAAAGCAATCGGGTGTGACACGGCCAAAAGCGTTCTGGAACTCTCCGCCGAAGAGCTTGCCCGCCGTACCGACCTTGAAGAAGAAACGGTAACGGAAGTGGTCAACATCCTTAAATCGGAGTTTGAATAACCAACCTGTATATTTAAAGAAGAAACCCATAACACCGTAAGAACGAAACAGATAAAGATATGCCGAACGATAGAAAAATAAGGCTCCTACAGGTTGCAAAGGAGTTTAAGGTGGGAATTGCCACGATAACCGATTTCCTTGATAAAAAAGGTATCAAGATAGAAAGTTCGCCCAATACATTGGTCGAACCGGATGCTTATGCCGTTATCGAAAAGGAATTCGGCGGCAACCGGAGTTCCGCCGGACATGCCAACATACGCGACCGCATAAACATGAAACCCGAGAGCGTATCGTTGCATGACAAGAAAGATACGCCCGAAAGCGAAATGAGCGATTTCAAGGAAGAAGTCGTTATAAAAAGCGGTGTTATTAGCGCGAAAGAGGATCTCGCGGGACCGAAGATAATCGGCAAGATAGATCTCTCGGAAAAGAAACAGCCGGAGGTTTCAAAGCAACCTGAAACCAAGAAGCAGGAAAAGCATAAAGAGCCCGTGAAAGCCAGGGAGCCGGAAAAAGCACCCGAAGTAAAAGTACCGGAGGTAAAAGTACCGGAGGTAAAAGCGCCCGAAATCAAGGCTCCTTATGTAAGGCCTCAGGTATTCGAAAAGACAGCCCCCGCGCAGGAGACTAAACAGGCCGACAAAGCGACGACCGAGCAGAAGGAGAAAACATACGACGAACGTATGGCCGAGAAAAAGGTGGATGTTTTCCGTCCCGACGACGGTGCAAAGCTTTCAGGGCCCAAGGTACTCGGCAAGATCGACGTAGGCGGTTTCGCGCCTAAAAGTAGCGGCGATTCGCAGCGGCGGGAGAAGCGCAAAAGGATTGGCAAAGAGAAAGTCGACCCCACCAAGCAGCAGTCCGCCCAGGGTTCGAAGCCTCAGCACGGCGGCCAAAAAGGCCCCGGTCATGGCCAGGGACAGGGACAACCCCACTCCAGGAAAGATAGGAAGAAAGGCCCTGCCGTAAAACCGGTAGTACGCCCTGAAGTTAGCGACGAAGAAGTACAGAAGCAGATAAAGGACACACTTGCCCGCCTTACCTCAAAGGGAGGAAAGAGCAAAGGTTCACAATACAGGCGTGAGAAGAGACAGGAAATGCGTGCACGCGAAGACGAGGCGATGGAACGCGCACTGTCGGAGGAAACGACCCTGAAAGTAACAGAGTTCGTAACGGTCAGCGAATTGGCTACTATGATGAATGTCCCTGTTACTGACGTCATAATGGCATGCATGAACCTGGGATTGATGGTCTCGATCAACCAAAGGCTCGATGCCGAAGCGTTGGTAATCGTCGCCGAGGAATTCGGTTACCAGGTTGAATTCGTTACCGTAGATATACAGGAATCCGTTTCAGAAGAAGAGGACGATACCCAGAACCTTGTGGAACGGCCGCCTATCGTAGCAGTCATGGGACACGTTGACCACGGTAAAACGTCATTGCTCGACAATATCCGTAAAACAAACGTTATCGAAGGCGAAGCCGGAGGTATTACACAGCATATCGGCGCATACAGCGTCGAAAGGAACGGCAAGAAGATAACGTTCCTCGACACTCCGGGCCATGAGGCTTTTACAGCAATGCGAGCCCGCGGAGCGAAAGTAACGGACGTGGCTATTATTATCGTGGCTGCGGACGACAGCGTGATGCCCCAGACCAAGGAGGCTATCAACCACGCCCAGGCCGCGGGAGTCCCGATGGTTTTCGCCATTAATAAAATAGATAAGCCGGGAGCTAATCCCGAGCACATAAAAGAGCAACTCGCAGGTATGAACCTCCTCGTAGAGGACTGGGGCGGCAAATACCAGTCGCAGGATATATCGGCCAAGCAAGGACTCAACCTCGACAAACTGCTTGAAAAAGTTCTCTTGGAAGCGGAACTGCTGGAACTCAAAGCCAACCCGTCAAAAAAAGCTACAGGTACGGTGATAGAGTCTACGCTGGACAAGGGGCGTGGTTATGTGGCGACAGTGCTCGTTGAAAACGGCACACTGCATATCGGCGATTCGCTGGTAGCGGGGACTTATTCGGGCCGTGTCAAGGCGATGTTCAACGAGAACGGGCATAAAGTCGATGCCGCGCCGCCTTCTACCCCGGTACTTATTCTGGGGCTTAACGGAGCGCCCCAGGCGGGCGATACCTTCAATGTCATGGAGGACGACCGCAGCGCACGCGAAGTGGCCAACAAACGTGAGCAGCTACAGCGAATACAGGGCCTCAAAACCCAGAAGCACGTTACTCTCGACGAGATCGGCCGCCGCATAGCGATAGGCAACTTCAAGGAGCTGAACATTATCGTCAAGGGCGACGTTGACGGCTCTATAGAGGCCATGACCGATTCTTTGATAAAGCTTTCGAAAGAAGAGGTACAGCTCAACGTTATACACAAAGCAGTGGGCCAGATTTCCGAATCGGACGTAATGCTCGCTATGGCTTCTAACGCTATTATCGTAGGCTTCCAGGTTCGCCCCA
>CAKUKW010000105.1 GCA_934663885.1 uncultured Tidjanibacter sp. | reverse complement strand
CCTTCAGGACCTATGTCGATTATATGGTCAGCGGTTTTGATAACATCGAGGTTATGCTCGATAACTATAACAGTATTTCCGCGCTCTACCAGTTTATTAATTACCTCCAGCAATTGCCTCACGTCTTCAAAATGCAATCCTGTCGTCGGCTCGTCGAGGATATAAAGCGTACTGCCCGTGTCTTTCTTTGCCAACTCGCTGGACAGCTTTATACGCTGGCTTTCACCGCCCGAGAGTGTGGTACATGGCTGCCCAAGCTTCAGGTAGCCAAGCCCTACTTCCTGAATGGCACGTAGCTTCGTGTATATTTTAGGTATGTGTTCGAAAAACTCCACGGCCATGTTTACGGTCATATCGAGCACCTCGTAGATATTTTTTCCCTTGTATTTCACTTCCAGTGTTTCCCGGTTGTAACGCTTCCCGCCGCAGGTTTTGCATGTAACGTAAACGTCCGGCAGGAAATTCATCTCTATAGTCTGGACTCCCGCACCGCGGCATTCCTCGCAGCGGCCGCCTTTGACATTAAATGAAAACCGTCCCGCCTTGAATCCTCTTATCTTGGCATCCGGAGTTGCTTCGTAAAGTTTCCTGATATCGGACATTACATTGGAATAGGTGGCAGGATTGCTTCTTGGCGTTCTGCCTATTGGAGACTGGTCTACGACTACCAGCTTGTCTATATTTTCTATCCCGTCTATCCCATCGTAAGTAAGTGGTTGGTCATAAGAGCGGTAAAGGTGCTGGCTTATAACCGGGCGAAGTGTATCGTTCACCAGTGTTGACTTGCCGCTGCCGCTTACGCCCGTCACACAAATCATTTTTCCTAACGGGAACTCAGCGGTAATATTCTTCAGGTTATTCCCGCGCGCGCCGAAAACAGTGATCTTTTCCCCGTTTCCTTTCCTCCTGACGGCAGGGATTTCTATTTTCCTTTCCCCATTGAGGTAATCGGCCGTAATTCCTTCAGAATCAAGTATGTCTTCAATAGGGCCCTTGGCTACTATATAGCCGCCTTTCATACCCGCTTTAGGGCCAACATCCACGATATAATCGGCGCTGCGTATCATCTCTTCATCATGCTCGACTACAATTATGGAGTTGCCAGCGTCACGGAGGCTTTTCAGGCTGTTTATCAGTTTCCTGTTGTCGCGCTGATGAAGCCCTATACTCGGCTCGTCAAGGATATATAGTACGTTTACAAGCTTCGAGCCGATCTGGGTGGCGAGCCTAATGCGCTGGCTTTCCCCTCCCGACAGGGAGCGTGAAGAGCGGCTGAGGGAGAGGTAACCCAGCCCTACATCGAGCAGGAAGCCCGTTCTCTCAGCAATTTCCTTTAGTATTTCGGATGCAATCTGGTTTTCCCTTTCGCGCATTTTTGCAGGTACTTCAGCTACCCACCCGGAAAATTCCTCCAAGCTCATATCCGATACCTGGGCAATGTTCATATCTCCTATGCGGAAATATAATGCATCCTCCTTAAGGCGCGTTCCTCCACAGTGCTCACAAACTTTCTTCACTATGAACTGACCGGCCCATTTGTTTCCTTTATCACTGGATGAGTCGTCTTCCTGCTTGGCTATATACTCGCCTATACCCTCCCACGATATCATCCTGGTTCCCCCGTAGGAAGCGAATTCCTGCATATTTATCTTGAGAGGCTCCGAATCCCCGTTAAGGATAGCATTCATGCCATTTTCCGAAATCGTGTTTATCGGATCGTCCAGCGTAAAGTCGTACCTTTTGCCCAATGCCGCAATCGTCGCAAACAACATGTTGTTGGCAAACTTCCCCAGAGGCTCTATTCCACCCTGCCGGATGCTTTTTTTGGGACTTGGAATGATTTTTTCGCGATCATAGGCCGCCACTTCGCCCAGGCCGCCGCAATGCTCGCAGGCTCCTTCTGGCGAATTGAATGAAAATGTATGGGGCGCCGGATCATTAAATGATACGCCGCTGGTCGGACACATGAGGTGGCGGCTGTAAAACCTTGCCGACTGGCTTTCGTAATCATAGAGCATGATGGTTCCCTTGCCTTGGCGCATGGCCTCCTGCAGGCTTTTCATTAATCTCTCACGAGAGGATACGTTAACTACGAGGCGATCTACCACGAGCTCTATATTATGTATCTTGTAGCGGTCGAGGTGCATTCCGGGGACTATTTCCTTTATCTCTCCGTCTACACGCGCATGGATGTATCCTTTTTTAGCGAAAGATTCGAAAAGCTCGCGGTAATGCCCCCTTCGTCCCTTTATAACGGGGGCCAACAGGGCAACCCTTTTATTCGGGAACCCGGCCTCGATAAGATCGGCTATCTGCTGATCCGTGTAATGAACCATCTCTTCACCGGTAACCGGCGAGTAGGCCCTGCCCGCCCTGGCATAGAGCAATCTCAGGAAGTCGTTGATTTCAGTTACGGTGCCGACGGTAGAGCGTGGATTCTTGTTCGTTGTTTTCTGCTCTATTGCGACCACCGGGCTCAGTCCACTGATCTTATCTACGTCAGGCCTCTCCATAGTACCGACAAATTGCCGGGCATAAGCGGATAAGGTTTCCATGTAACGCCGCTGACCCTCGGCATATATCGTGTCGAATGCCAATGATGATTTACCGGAGCCCGAGAGTCCGGTGATTACTACAAGTTTATTCCGGGGTATTTCCAGATCGATATTCTTAAGGTTGTTCACCCTTGCCCCTTCAATCGATATGCTGTTTTTCTCTTTCAAATCTTAAAATCGCGGCTAAAATGCCAATCTAAATAAAACGGATAAAGATACTATTTTATTCTCCTACACCACCCCCGTAGTGTAGATATTATAATGAGGCAGGAACGGAATGCACAGTTGCAGGCCTGGTTTGGTATAATAATATTTACGGGATGATCCCGAACCTGTCCGAGTCCCGCCACGCTGGAAATTTCCCCCTGAAAATTAGTAGAGGGCCGAGGTCAACTGCAACTTCGAGGATCTCTTCTTTCCCTTCATTTGAAGTAGCTATAATCTCTCCGTAATAATTTATTACGCATGAATGGCCGTCATATAAAGAGGTGGGGTCCTGGCCTACCCTGTTCACGCCGATAACATAACATTGATTCTCTATCGCCCTGGCTTTAAGAAGCGTATCCCATACTCTTATACGGGTAGACGGCCAGGATGCAATGTAGACTATCAGGTCGAATTCATTGCTCCCGCGGCTCCATACCGGAAACCGCAGGTCGTAGCATATCAGGGGAAGTATCCTGAATCCTTTGTATTCGATTATAAGCCGCTCTTGTCCCCGGCTGAAATTTTTGTCTTCTCCCGAGAATGAAAAAAGATGGCGCTTATCGTAATGCTGAATTTCCCGGCCGGGCCTTATGAATAGCAGCCGGTTGAAGTAATTACCTTCTTCGCGTATTATGATGCTGCACATAATGGCCTTGCCGGAATTAAGCGCAACGGCTTTGAGGCGGCTCACGGTTTCCCCTTCCATCGTTTCGGCCACCCGTGCGGGATCCATATCGAAACCCGTCGAAAACATCTCAGGCAGGATAACGATATCTGCATCCGTACTCAGCACAAACTTTTCAGCGCGGGCTGTATTGGACTTCTTATCGCCCCATGTTATATCCATCTGGCATAAAGCCGCCTTCAGTTCCATATTCTCATTATTATTTACGCAAAAATAACCATTAACAGGGATAAAATCCTTAGCTTTGCCCGAAATTTAACCGATATGATCCTTGCCGGAGAATACCATAAACTTAAAGTGGGCAGAATATCGCCTCACGGTCTTTACCTTACCGACGGTGAAGAGAATGAAGTCCTGTTACCCAACAGGTATGTTTCACTCGATGATAAGGAGGGCGATGAAATAGAAGTATTTGTTTACCATGACTCTGAGAACAGGCTCATAGCCACCAGGGAACACCCTCTCGCGAAGGCGGGTGAGGCGGCTTTCCTGGAAGTCGTGGACAAGAATATCCACGGGGCTTTTCTCGCGTGGGGGATAACGGCCAAAGACTTGTTTATTCCCAATTCCAACCAGGGTGCGGGAATGGAGCCGGGTAATAAATACATTGTTTTCCTTTACAGGGATAATGTGTCGGGGCGTATAGTGGCCACTACAAAATTGAACGGCTTTATATCAAATTCCGAAATAACCCTGAGGCCCCGCCAGCAGGTAAATATACTTGTAGCGCAAAGGCTTGGGGCAGGATATAGGGTTATAATAGAGAACCGTAACTGGGGTATGATATACGATAACCAACTGTTCTCTAAAGTGAGGGTCGGAGACAAGCTTACCGGCTATGTCAGGAAGATAACCGAAGACAACCGTATAGACATAAGCCTTCAACAACAGGGTTTCGACCAGGTCAAGGTGTCCGCTGACGGTTTGCTAAAACTTTTAAAGGAAAACGGAGGCGAACTTCCTTTGTCGGATGACAGCCCGCCCGAAGAAGTCTCTGCACTTACCGGTATGAGTAAGAAAGTATTTAAACGTTCTCTGGGCTACCTGATGAGCGCGGGGAAGATTGTAAAGGCGGATACATTTATAAAGTTAGCCGACAGTAAGTGATACAAAGTGCTGAAAGAATTTCGCAGGATGAAGCGTCGGATAACTATGTGTTCCAGCGCTCCATACTCGCGTATCATAAGGCCGGAGAGATGGTCTCAGGCAGGGTTCTGGAGATTGGTACAGGTTCCGGTTACGGAATAGAGATCGTCTCTCCTGTAGCCGATCACTTCATGACGATAGACAAAACGCCCCCGTCTGCCGACCTGTATCAAGGTAAGCCCGGCGTCGTGTTCAAACAGCTATCCGTTCCTCCACTCGAGGGTATTCCTTCGGAGAGCTTCGACTATGTAATATCTTTCCAGGTAATCGAGCACATAAAAGACGACGTGCATACCATCGCAGAAATACACAGGGTTTTGAAAAGCGGCGGGAAACTGATAATCTCCACACCAAATAAAAAAATGTCGCTTACGCGAAACCCGTGGCACGTGAGGGAATACAGTCCTGAAGACTTTAAAAGGCTTTTGGGATGTGTTTTCAGCAGTGTCGAGGCTTTGGGTGTATTTGGCAACGAGAAGGTGCTGGAATACTATGAGGACAACAGGAAATCCGTACAGGCGGTGTTGAAATACGATATTCTCAAGCTCAACAGGAACCTGCCGCGGTGGATGCTGAAACTGCCATACGATATAATGAACCGCCGGAACCGCAACAAACTATTAAGAAACAATTCGGTACTGACTACCTCTATCAGAATGGAGGACTACTATTTCGGCAAGGCTGACGACAGTTCCTTCGATTTGTACTATATAGCGGAAAAATAAACTGATTACATTACCGGTTTTGCAGTGAAAGCAGATCGGAAGTGTGTAATAAAAAACAGGGTACTTTCGTACCCTGTTTTTACTAAAAGGCGATCATCGGCCGAATTCTCAAATAATTTCGATTTTTCTGATTTCGACTATTTGCGGATCACCGCTCATGGGTTTGTGAATTATAACCAGGTCGTTATACGGCTCGGCATTGGGAGCAATTACTTTCGAATCGCATAAATAGGCATAATTTGTCCCGTTTACAATCTGTTTCGCCGCTGCGAGCAATTTGCGTTCTACTCCCAGTATGCCGTTCATGGCTTTCTCATAAATCTTAACCTCTTCTGTGGTTACCGCTTTGAAGTTAGAGTAACCCCCTACTCTGTTTTCCATAATCATTTTATTTTGTCGTTAAGTATAGCGCCGGACAACCTTTCTCCCTGTCCGGTCATGGGAGTTTTCATCGATGAAATTGAATGGTTATTATCAAAATTAACGATTAAAAACATAATAAACAATACCTTAGACTGTATGCGTTAAAAATAAAACCATATAAGATATACGATTAAAGCCGGTCGTGGCGTATAGTTTCGCCTTGAAGAAGCCGCAGTGATGTTTTGTGGCGAATATTAGGGAATTCAAATAAATACGGCAGGCGGCTTTTGAAAGCCGCCTGCCGCAATATATTTATCGAATGGAAGACTATTTTCCCTGTGGAAGATCCGTGGGGTCTTTCATTATCATGCTTTTATCGATACGGATATGTACGTTATTGTCTATTTCGACAAGAACATAATTTTCTTTTACTTCTTTTATCTTGCCGTAAATCCCGCCTGCCGTGATGACTTTTTGTCCCACTTCGAGTGAATTGCGGAAATTATTGAGCTCTTTCTGCTTTTTCTGCTGCGGACGGATCATGAAAAGCCACATAACCACGAAAAGGAGCAACATGAAAATAAGCATACCGCCCATACCCATTCCCCCCTGGCCCTGGGCAGCCTGTAAAAATAGTACTGTAAGATTCATTGTAATTTGGTGTATTAGAGTTATTGATATTTTTCAACTTTAACTTAACGCAAAGGTAAACCTTTTAGTGTGAAATGCAAGCCATTATTTAACTACTGCCTCTATAATAATCCTATACGGCTTCTTGCAGGCAGACGTATAAATTTTAGACTCCTTTATAATTTCACCGTAAAATCCAGCAGAATTGAATGTCACTTCCATAGCTGCAGATTCTCCCGGGGCGACAGGCTTGCGGGAATATCCGAACAGAGCACAACCGCATCCGCTTACCACCTTTTCAATAACGAGCGGTTCATCAAAGCCGTTTCGAAGCAAAAATTCCATCGTGACCTTTTCGCCTTCGCGCATTGTACCCATCTTCAGCGTATCCGGCTTTCCTGACTCAAGTCCGGGCTGCGACGCTTCAAATGTCCTTAGATATGGTGACGATTGATCTACTCGTTTTTGGCGGCACCCGGTGACCAATGATAAGACAGAAATAATTGCTATATAAATCAGGCACTTCATAATTTACGGAGTTACTCAAGAAGTCCGCGGCCCGTTTTATTTATACGACCTTCCCCCCGGAGCGACTCGACCATTTTGTCGAGGATGCCGTTTATGAAAAGGCTGCTGCTGGGCGTACTGTAATATTTCGATATTTCGATATATTCGTCCATGGTGACCTTGACGGGAATCGAATCGAAAGCGGTCAACTCGGTCATTGCCGCGTTCATTATAATATTATCCAGGAAAGCGACACGCTCCATATCCCAGTTGTGAGTGAACCTCTCGATATACTCCTGGTTCTCACGGAAACGCATTACGGTAAGGCGGAAAAGCTCCAGAGCAAATTCCTTGTCGTCGTCGCTCTTATATTCCTTGAGCAACGGAAGCTCTTTCTGGTGTTCGCGGAAGTTGTCCAGCGTCTTGAGTACCATGATCAGTATGAAGTCGAGGTCATCGCTCCACAGTATGGATT
>CAKUKW010000104.1 GCA_934663885.1 uncultured Tidjanibacter sp. | reverse complement strand
ACGTTGCAGCCATGGCGCGACGGTAGGGCAGCAGGACGGAGACGAGATATATTACATGAGGCAGAGGGGTATTTCCGAGGATCAGGCCCGTTCTTTGCAGATGACGGGGTTCATTCACGATGTGCTGGACAGAATACCCGAAGGCAGTTACAGGGATATGGCGGCTGAGAAAGTAAGTGAAAAACTGCAGAACATCAAATAAAAAACAATGGCTTTCGATATAGGACGGATAAGGGATGATTTTCCAATACTCCACAGAAAAGTTTACGGCAAACCTCTCGTTTACCTCGATAACGCGGCTACTGCCCAAAAACCGCTGAGGGTTATCGCGTCGCAGACACGGCTTTACGAGGAACTTAATTCCAACGTCCATAGGGGGGTACATTTCCTGTCAGAGCAGAGTACGGAGCTTTATGAGTCGGCGCGTGAAACCATTCGCGGATTCATTAATGCTTCTTCAAGGGAGGAAGTCGTGTTTACTTCCGGTGCAACCGCAGCACTCAATGCTGTGGCATACAGCTACGGCGAATATGCTTTCAGGCATGGCGACAATATCGTCGTTACGGAGATGGAACACCATTCCAATATAGTTCCCTGGCAGTTGGTTTGCGGCCGCAAGGGCGTGGAGATACGTGTGCTTCCGTTTGACGACGAAGGAGAACTTATGACGGGCAGGCTCGGGGGCCTTACGGACGAAAGGACAAAGTTGGTTGCGGTCACGCAGGCTTCCAATGTACTGGGTACGATGCCCGACCTGAAGCCGATAATCGACACTGCCCACAGCCTGGGTATACCGGTAGTGGTCGACGGCTGTCAGGGTATAGTTCACGGGGGAGTAGACGTGAGGGCATTGGACTGTGACTTTTACGCTTTTTCAGGACATAAACTTTACGGCCCCAACGGTACGGGCGTACTTTACGGAAAAAAGGAACTGCTTGAAAAAATGCCTCCGTTTATGGGTGGAGGAGATATGGTGGCAAAAGTTTCTTTCGAGAAGACTACATATACCGGGCTGCCGCTGAAATTCGAAGCGGGAACTGCGAATTATATAGGCGCGATAGGAATGGCGGAGGCTATAAAGTATTTGCAGGAGACGGGGCAGGCGGAAATCGCGGCGCATGAACGCGCTTTGCTTACGGCTGCTACTGATAAAATGAACAGGATACCGGGGATGGCCATTTACGGAAATTCGCCGTCGAAGTGCAGTATCGTCTCCTTCAATATCGACGGTGTTCACAGCTATGACCTCGGTATGATCCTCGACAAACTCGGTATCGCTATCCGTACGGGCGCCCACTGCGCCGATCCCATTATGGCTCATTACGGGGTGCAGGGTATGAACAGGGCGTCGTTTGCATTTTATAATACGCTCGAAGAAGTCGACCTGCTCGTATCAGGTATCAGCAGGGCGGTCGGGATGCTCCGGTAAACTTAAGAATTTAGAAATTTAAAGATGTAAAAATTATATGGAAATATTATATAATTTTATTTCACCCGGCAGGATAATAACCACGTGTATTTCGATACAAGTGTTATGATGGCCGACGTATAATCCTTAAATCTTTGAATTCCTGAATCTCTAAATCATTAAAACAATATGCCGTTAATCGTTTTGGAAGGGCTCGACGGAGCGGGAAAATCGACGCAGGTGAAACTGCTTTGGAGGATGCTTGCCGAGCAGGGCAGGCAGGTCGAGTATATTCACTTTCCCCGTTTTGACTCTCCTGTTTACGGCGACATGATAGCAAGGTTCCTGCGTGGGGAGCTGGGTGAGATAGAGCAGGTGAATCCTTATGTCGTGGCTCTTCTTTTCGCGGGCGACAGGGCTCACGCCGGGCCTATGATAAATGATTGGCTGGCCGGCGGAAGGTTCGTGCTGCTCGACCGCTACGTTAATTCCAATATCGCTTTCCAGTGTGCCAAGCTGGATAATTTGGAAGAGAGGCGCAAACTTAAGGACTGGATACTGGATGCCGAGTTCACGGAGTTCGGTATACCGGAGCCCGATATGTCCCTTTTCCTGGATGTGCCTTTCGAGTTTACCGAGAAAAAACTTACCGGCGACAGGCAGGGCGACGACAGGAGCTACCTCCGTGGTTCGCGCGATATACATGAGGAGTCGCTCGACCTGCAGCGCAGGGTGAGGGAGGTTTATCTCTGGAGGGCGGCCGAAGACGATAGCATGCATATCGTGGATTGCTCCGGCCCTGACGGATGTATATGTCGACCGGAAGAAATTTTCGAAAAAATAAAAGAAAAAGTGGAGCCGCTCCTTACGCGGACTGCCGGATATTAACTCCACGGGAAATACCCTCCGAACGATAGCCTTATGGAAAAGAAAGAACGGAAACTTATAATCGATATTTGCCGCATCGTGCTGGGAGCGGTCTTCGTATTCTCGGGGTTTATGAAATGTATCGATACCTGGGGGACGGCACAGAAAGTCGGGGATTACCTTACAGCATTCGGTTTCCACTGGCTGCTGGGTATGAAGGAGGTACTCGCTGTGGCCTTGAGCTCTTTCGAGCTGACGATGGGGCTTATGCTTGTTTTCAAGGTAAGGCCTAAGCTGATGTCGCTGGCGGCATTATTATTTATGATAGGTTTCACACTGCTTACACTATGGATCGCGATATGGAACCCATTGGACGACTGCGGGTGCTTCGGTGAGGCCCTGAGGATAAGCAACTGGAATTCTTTCTTCAAGAATGTGGCGCTCTTGGCTATGAGCGTCGTCGTATGGCGTTTCAACAGGGAAGGCCGCTATTTCGCGTTTACCAGGAAAGAGATACTGTTGACCGTATTGTTTTTAGCGATCTCTGTGATAACAGGCACGCTGGTTTACAGGCACCTTCCCCCGGTGGATATGTTTCCTTTCAAGACGGGGATGAGTCTGAGGAAAGACATCCTTTGCACGGCCTGCATGGATGACGGTACGGTACTTGTCTATAAAGACCTCGAAACGGGGCATAATACCGAATTCAGCCTTTCCGACACTGAATGGCACGATTCATCGAAGTGGGAATATGTCGAGACCCGCAATGCGGCAGACGATCTTACGCCGGAAATGCTCGAGGAAGATTTCGCGCTCTACTGGGGCGATATCAATATGGCCGCCGAGGTGGTAGGGTATAAAGGAAACACCGTCCTGATCGTCATTCGCAACAAAGGGGCCGCGGGAGAAAAGTGCATGGCGAGGATCGAAACGTACCTTGCGGGGCAACAGGATGCCAGAAAGATCGTTATTACAGAAAAGAAAAGCGGTTTCAGTTCCGGCGAATCCGTTTTAATAGGCGGCGAAGAAGTTCCGGTGCTTTCTATGGAGCCGAAGCCGTTGGGATTTCTGCTGAGGGCTGACGCAGGTATAGTTACGGTCAAAGACGGTATAATAACCGGCAAAAAGAATTGCAGGGACGTAAGGTAGTGATTAGCCGGTGCCGGGAGAGGAAAACGAATAAAATAATAAAAAATATGAGGGTCTCATTCAGGTTTCTGGTCGCTTTGCTGGCATTCGCTCCGCTGACATTATGGGGGCAAAAAGTCGGTTACCTAAAGAATATGGATCGGGGCGACGCCCTTTATAATTCGGGGAAATATGTCGAGGCTTTCCAGGAGTATGGCAAGTCGCGGGAACTGGCGTCGGAGCTCACTGAGATGGAACTCAGCAGGATAGATTTTTATATGGCACTCAGCGCTCAGCGGGCTGGAATGCCCGATGCCGCAACGAGGCTGATATGGTTTACGGAGCAATATCCAACGTCGGTTTATACGCCGGGGGCGCAGTATGCGCTGGGAAATATTTATTTCGACGGTGGGGATTATGTAAAGGCGATCTCCGCATACCAGGGGCTTAATCCCGGGAAGCTTGACAAGGACGACCGGAGCGCCTACTATTTCAAACTGGGGTATTCATATTTTTCGCTTGGCGAATACGAGCGCGTATACCCTTACATGGAGCGTATCGAATTCAAGAGTATATACTATATCCACGCCAAATACGTACTCGGTTATTCAGATTACAGGACTGGCATGCTTGAGAGCGCCAAAAGGCATTTTTCCGATATAGCCGACTCCGATTCCTATTCGTCCGTAGTGCCTTTCTACTTACTTGAAATTGAATATTCCGAGGGCAATTACCATTATGTTACCGAGAACGGGCCCCGGATACTTGCCTCCTCCTCAGGGGAAAGGATGCTCGAGGTTACCAGGATGATAAGCGAGTCATATTTCCATAACTGCAAATGGGACGAAGCCATACTGTTTATGGAACGTTATGCTGGTGCTGGAGGCAGGTTGAACCGCATCGACAATTATATTATGGGGTTCAGTTATTATATGGTTTCCGATTATGCAAGGGCCGAACAGTACCTTTCGAAAGTGCCGGGGCAGGACGACCTTCTTTCGCAGAACGCCAGCTACCATTTGGGCGACGTTTTCCTGCGGGGGGGCGACAAACACAAGGCGATGCAGTCTTTTTCCATAGCTTCCGTACGGGGTTATGACGACAAGATAAGCGAGGACGCCCTTTTCAATTACGGAAAACTGCAGTACGAGCTCGGCGGCGGGTATTTCAACGAGGCGATAAACGTGCTGAACCGCTATATAACACTATATCCGGATTCGAAACGGATGCCGCAGGTTAAGGAATACCTTGTGGCCGCCTATTACAATTCCAATAATTTTGAGGCTGCCTACCAGGCGATAATGCAGATGCCGGATCCCGACAACAATATCAGGGCGGCCCTTCAGAGGATAACCTACTTCCGCGCACTGGAGTGTTTCGACGTAGGCGATTACAGCGGGTCGTGGGCCCTATTCGAAGAATCCCTAAAGAACAGGTACAATGCTAAATATACTGCCCTTGCCGGATACTGGCAGGGCGAGATACTTTACAGGAGCGGTGATTATGAGAATGCCGCAAAGAAGTACGAAACCTATATCCGCCTTTCGCCAAAGACCGAGGCGGAGAATACGATAGCCCGTTATAACCTCGGGTATTGCTATTTTAACCTTAACAACTGGGAAAAGTCAAAGGGATGGTTCAACGATTTCCTCCTGGAATATAAAAAGACCGACGGTTTTATGGCCGATGCCAACAACCGCCTGGGTGACATAGAGTATACTAACCGCGCTTTCTGGACGGCAATAGATTATTATGACCGCGCCGCCAAGGCAGGAACTGCGGAAAGGGATTATTCAACATTCCAGCGGGCTATGACACTCGGTATGGTAGACCGGACTGACGGCAAAGTAGACGGGCTGACCCGTATAGTTAACACAGGCGAGGGCCCGTATGTGGCCGACGCAATGTACCAGCTCGGGCGGACATATATGGTGCAGCAGAGGTTTACCAAAGCGGCCGAAGTCCTGGAAATGTTTGTCGAGGCTTATCCCGAATCACCGAAATACATTTTCGCCTTGGCCGACCTCGGGCTCGTTTACCAGAACCTGAACGACAATAATAAGGCTTTGACATACTATAAGAAGGTAGTCGCTCTGGAAACGCATTCACAGGTAGGGCGTGATGCAATGAACGGCATACGCAGCATATATGTGGATCAGAACAGGGTTAACGAATACTTCGCTTACGCCCGTGAAGCAGGTATCGAATCGGATCTCGGTGCCGTGCAGCGCGATTCGCTGGCTTTCGCCGCTGCCCAGAAAGTTTATCTTTCGGGTGATAACAACAAAGCCAAAGGGGCTTTGGACGATTATACCTCGAAATACCCCCGGGGGTCATATCTTCCGAACGCCGTATACTACAGGGGCGAGATAGCCCGGAAAGAAGGACAAAAAGCTGCTGCTCTTGGCTATTTCAGGCAGGTGGCCGATATGCAGTCCAATCCTTATACTGCATCATCACTTGAAAAGGTCGCAGTAATAAGTATGGAACTCAAGGAATTCGGTATTGCCGCAGACGCTTACGATAAGCTGAGCCGTAATCCTTCGGCCTCAATGAAGCCCGACGATGCCATGGCGGGCTATATGAGTGCCCTTATCTACGGGGGAGACCTGAAGAGGATAGTTGATACGGCCGACGATATTATCGCACGGGCCTCTGACAAGAACCTTATCCGCGAGACCAAATACACTAAGGCCATGGTGATGGAGCGCATGGGCGACGGAAAGAGCGCATTGGGGATTTTCAGGGAGCTAAGTAATGACGTATCCAATGCCGAAGGCGCCGAGTCGGCTTACAAGGTGATACAGGCCGAATACGATGCGGGGAATGCCGACACGGCGGAAAAGCTCGTATATGAATTCGCAGAGAAAAATACTCCTTACGCGAAGTGGCTGGGAAAAGCATTCCTTACCCTGGGTGATATATATACCGGTAAAGGGGATACGTTCCAGGCAAGGGCTACGTTCCAGAGCCTTGTGGACGGCTATCCCAACAAGGAAGACGGGGTAGTGGATGAAGCGGCAGAAAGGATTAAGCAACTAAAGTAATTTCCGGTGATGAAAAGATACCTTATTATAATAGTGTTATTGTCGGGTTTGAGTAGTTTTGCACTCGCGCAATCCCAGAATACCATTTCGCAGCAGATAGAGGTTACGCGCGAATTCCGGCCGGACGTGGCGAGGGCATCCAAACTGGACATACCCCCGCGGACTACCGACACCGTTTCACTGAGGCCCGTAATAGAGTATTCCATAACGCCTACCCCGTGGAAAACCACTTTCGATACCCAACCCATAAAGCCGATACGGATAAGTACGGCTGAGTACCATACGATGTGGCCATATTACCTTCGTGCCGGGGGAGGCCTGCCGGGAATGACCCTCCTGGATTTTTACGCAACCGCCCGCCTCGATAAAAACACTTACCTGGGTTCGTACATGAACCATTACGGCGAGCATGCGAAGCTTGAAAATGACCTGGGGGAGAAATTACCTTCGGGGCGTATGAATAACAGCGTGGGGGCCTATTTCAGTAAAAATTTTGGCAGGCGGAACCTGGATGTTTCCGTGGATTTCGATAACCGCTCGGTAAAACCTTTCGGCGCTTTTGAAATTGAACGCATGCCGTTGGCGTTTTATCATCCGGAGAGCATAAATAAAATAAGGTATAACGATATTTCGGCATCGGTTTCATTCGGGGATCTTTTTAAGGATTTCTCCCGATTCAACTGGAAACTGGTGGCGGACGGAGGTTATTTCGCCGATAATACCGGTTTCGGGCAGGCCGGAGTAAGCATCGGCGGAGGCATAGGCACTGCGGTGGGCAGAGGCAAGTTGATCCTTGACGGCGGGGCAGAGCTCAAATCCGGGCAGAGGGAGCTGAAGGATTATTCCAACAC
>CAKUKW010000103.1 GCA_934663885.1 uncultured Tidjanibacter sp. | reverse complement strand
CCCCCCCCCCCCCCCGATTCATTGAAGCTGGAAATTGTCCCTGATTTTGACTGTAAAAACCACCCAAACCTTATATTTGCTTTTCGCCCAGAAACAAATATCCCTGTAAATTAGACATTTACAGGGATATTCTTTGTTTTGCTTTCGCTCTTGGCGGAGAGAGAGGGATTCCGGTCTTAATCTCCATAAATAGCCATACGTTTTTAATCATGTGTTCTTAAACCATTTGCCGCACGTCGGTCTAACCTTGAATAACCACCAATACTCATGCGGTGTCGGATTCAGGGTGTGTAAATCGGTGTGTAACTTAAAAAGTTTAAGGGCTATGATGCTAAAACGTAGTGTGAGTTTCTTTCTGGAGAAACGAAAGAAAGGCGGGATTACAGTAACGGAAAATGTACCTATCCGTATGAGGGTTAAGTTCGACGGTAACAGGATAGAGTTTACAACAGGGTACAGGATTGATGCTGACAAGTGGGATTCGACCAAGCAAAAGGTAAAATCGGGTTGCTCCAACAGGCTCAAGCAAACCGCCTCGCAGATTAATACGGCGTTGGCGCGCTACGATGCGGATATACAGACCATATTCCAGCATTTTGAAATGACTAACCTTGCTCCGACACCCGAGCAAATCAAAGAGGCTTTCAATGCCCGTACAGATGTAGCGACAGGGGAAAAAGCACCTATCCAAAAACAGTTATCATTTTGGGAGATATACGACCTGTTCACGAAAGAATCCGGCAAGATGAGCGACTGGACGGAGGCCACGTATGAAAAATTCGCCGCCGCTAAAAACCACCTAAGGGATTTCGACAAGAACATGACCTTTGAATCCCTCGCAGAAACCCGGCTCAACGACTATGTACTTTTTCTTCGGAACAAGAAAAATCTACGAAACAGTACGATAGGTAAACAGATGGGATTTTTCAAATGGTTTCTCCGCTGGGCTCATCACAAGGGGTATCATAAGAACACGGCCTTTGAAGTATTCCGGCCGAAACTCAAGCAAGCCCGGAAAACCGTTGTATTTCTGACGGAAGAGGAACTGACACAACTCAAAGCTTTCCGGATACCCGACCACAAACAGCATTTAGACAGGGTGCGCGACGTATTTTTATTCTGCTGTTTCACAGGTATACGGTATTCTGACGTTTACAACCTCAAGCGTAGCGACATAAAGGGCAATTGCATCGAGATTGTGACGGTCAAAACTATGGATACGCTGATAATCGAACTGAACGACCACAGTCGGCCCATCATCGAAAAATACGTCGATATAGCCTTTGAAAACGACAAGGCACTCCCAGTGGTCAGCAACCAGAAGATGAACGATTATATCAAGGAATTATGCGAAATGGCGGGTATTGACACGCCGGTAACGCTGATTCATTTCAGGGGAAACGAGCGTATCGAACAAGTTGCCCCGAAATACTCGCTTTTGGGTACTCACACAGGGCGCAGGACTTTTATCTGTAACGCCCTTGCACTTGGTATTCCGGTGCAGGTAGTAATGAAGTGGACAGGCCACAGCGACTATAAATCCATGAAACCATACATCGACGTTGCGGACAAGATACGTGCAAACGAGATGGAACGGTTTAACAGTTTCGGGAAACTTACAAAATAACAACCACTTATAAAATAATACAGCTATTTATAACAGTATCTAAACACAACGCACTATTCTTTCGTACAATCATTAAAAACAAATATTATGAAATTAGAAAGCGAGCGTTTAGCGTTAATCGGACATGATGAATTAAAGCACCTAATCCGACAGGAAATAGAGGCCGTACAGCGACTTTTAGAGGCCAAGCCTGTCCATGATACCATTCCCCTCGTGGACGCTCTTAAAATGCTCGAAGAACACGGTATGCCGACTTCAAAAGCGAAGATATACAAACTGACTTCCGCCGGGGAAATACCACACAGGAAATATGGCAATAAACTGGTATTCTCCCGAAAGGAATTGCTTAAATGGATGGAGGGGCAGATGAAAGGGTAGGCAGCAACTTATAGGCAAATGTAATTGAGGGAGTATTCTATACTCCCTCAATTTATTTTGTGATTTTTTTAGGTTCTATGGTTACTTCATCAGGCTTTATTTCGGTTTCATTATCGACGAGAACCGTTGAAATATTCTCTTCGATAATCGGTTCCACTGATAAACAGCAATCCCCTTCCGTGTCGAAATTTCGTGCTTTGAGTTCCCAATGGACATTTAACTGCTTTACTCCTAAAATCGGTTTTACTGCAAATGAAAATGATTTACTGTCTTTTTGTATGAGGTCTTTTTTCGCCTCAATTAATAGACTATCATCGTCATCGTTGTACAAAAATACTTCTTGACTTTCTCTGGCTTGCCGATTCAGTTCCGCTTTCATGGCATCGGGTAAAAGAGGATTGGAGGTATAGCTACTATGATCATCAATTTCTTGTATTGATCCCTCTTGAAACGAGACCTCGATTTTATAATTTTCCAACGGCAACGAACCAGTATTCTTTATATGCAAATAAATTGTACACCATTGATAATTATATGTAGTTTTCATCCATGGGATGCCGATATTGAATGGTTGATAATCTTTAAGTGCAAGATCTAACCCAGCGAATATATTACGCGGATCAGGCGGTGGTTTAAGTTGATACCTTTTTATATTCTTGTGGAATTGCGGGAATAAGGTATATGGATAATCTTTATTCTTGCCTCTTATATCAACCTCGATTTTATATGAATCGCTAAATGGCAAATCATGTAGATACCAGTTATATGTATCCTTGTTGGACTCAATTAGGTCTACAATATCCTCCCACGAAAATATATCAATAGAAAATCCGCCATTGGTAATGCTTTCTATGTTTTTCCGCCGGACATACTCTTCTATTTTAGCGTCCTTATTTGCGGTCGTGGCAAAGAAAAAGCTTTTTAGAGGTGGGGAAAATGTGCGTGCTTTTTCTATCTCCTCATCAATCTCGGCACTTGTCAGCTGACTTTTTGAGTAATCATCTTTTCCCTTGCACTGAATACCAAAATATTGCTGTTCGTTTATTGGTATGGCATAAATATCTACTCCATGCTGATTTTGGCCTGTCCTGCCGTGCTTTTTTATCGTGGAAGGACAACCCCATATTTCACCCCATAACTTTTTACATAAAGTTTCGAAGTCTTGCCAATTTTCCGGCTTCCTTAACTGTAACTTACCTTTCATGTTTTCTATGTATTGATAATTACAAAGATAAGTTTTTGCAGTACATTATTCTATAATTTTCACCTTCATCCTAAACCGATAATCTTCCGGCTCGTTCTCGACGTCCTCTAAATCATATAACCAAAAGTCCGTTTTGTTTATGCGTTCCACCCTATAACGGTCGTTTATGCAGATATTGATAAAACCGTCCGGTTCGTAGTCGGAACGATCAATATATAATTGTTTATCTTCGGGGTACCAAGCAAATTCCGTTACCTCTTTCGGGCTTTCTCGGAAATGCTCATGCAGTTTTCCCTCATATGCAACCGTGCCAGATGGGAAGTTCAATGTCTTGTCGGGAATAAACTCCCATAAGAAAGTTTTAGGGCCGTAACGCCTGAATAAAGTCCAACCCTGTTCGACTACGTTAAGGTAAAGGCTTACTACCTTGAATTTGCCCGAAAACAGGCGCTCTGATTGATTTTCTTGTGTCATGGTAAGGACGGTTAGGTAAAAGTCTAAATACGCCCTAAAACAAAGAAAAGGGCGCAGGTGCAACTTCCACGCATCAGGTATGAGGATACCCTTGAACTGAAAGCTGTCCTTACGCCCAAGTCAGGCCCTGACACATAGGTCAGGGCATAACTCAGGACTGACAACTTCTACACCGTCCAAAAACCTCTCTTACGAGAGTTCCTCATTTTGATGCGGGTATAAAGGTTGTTTGCCTTTATGTGTATGCCTATCTTGTGTCCTTACAACTGACACAAAGATAATACGGTCTTCGGTTTATTACGCCAGCAAGATAGGTAAATAAAACCAAACCCACAAGTGTGTGGTAATTATTCCGTACAAGTTTGTGGTATTTTGTAGTATGAAAGCACAGAGACGCAACGACATACTACATGAAAGGATTGTTGAACGCCTAAAAGAAATCCGAAAACAGAAAGGATTTACACAGGAAAACGTTCGCTTTGATCTTGATATAAATATCAGTAGGATAGAGGTCGGTCAGCACAGTATTACTATAACAACCCTTGCCGACTTATGCGATTACTATGGTGTAACCCTTGAGGAATTTTTCAAAGGTATCGAAACCCATTAATCACCCCTTTCCTTATATTCTTTTATATATCTTCTCGTGGTAACACGAGTAGTTTCTATCTGTTCATATATGCTTCATATGAGTAAACACTAAGCTACTATTATTTAGTCACTTACCAAAACACTCTACTGACGTTATGTATAGTACTGTATACTATACTCAATAAAGTAATAATAAAGAACTTATAAGTTATACTTTAAAGTATTATTAAGGGAGGGGTAAAGAGTTCCTAACGGAACTCTTTACCCCCTATACTTATTTAAATCCTTATAATTACTCGTTTCACTCGTATTATAAGGATTTAAATACCCCGCCCGATCCCGTTGCGCGCCGAGCGAAATCGAGCAAAAAAGTCCCGCGTTTTATATCAACTTTGGAAATGCGGAAATGGCATTACAAAATGCTATATATCAGCACTGTAAGAGAGGTTGTCAGCCGGAGTTTTATATCATCATTCCGGCTCTTCGATTTTGAGAAAGATAGAAAGTCGGACTTGAAAAATCGGCCAGGGGATGCAAACGGAATCCGCACCAGAGGCACACCCTGCCTGTTATTTTTTATTTTAATCCCAATCCATATTAACTAAACCGTATAACCGAACTCGGTAACTGGGTAAATAAGCATATATGGATACCTTTCCAACACATAAAAGGTTGTTTTTTCTGACACTTCAAACCATTATCAACGCTCACCCTATTCTTAAATGTGGGTATCCCCTGCACCTTATAAATGGATGTGAGTATGTAGGCCGCACAATCGGCCATGCTGACTTAAAGTTTTGACAATCAAACAGTATCAAACACTCGAAACAATGGACGTAGAAGAACTAAAAAACAAACCGCTGTGGCAAATGACGGGAGAGGAATTTTTATCGTTACAGCAAAGTATCTTCCCCAAAGAACAAACCAACCAGACAACCGCAACTGCGCCTGACTTCATGCCAAATACAAGGCACGTTTACGGTCTTAAAGGTATCGCTAAACTGTTCGATTGTAGTATTTCGACTGCAAACCGTATAAAAACAAGCGGCGTGATCGACAAAGCTATTAAACAGGTCGGCAGAAAAATTATCGTGGATGCAGAATACGCTTTGGAGTTGATTAACAGGAAGAACGGAGGCCGACGGTAGATGAAAAAGAAAACAGATACAAACTTTTATCACTCTCCTTGTTTGAAAAGACATGAAGAGTGTTATATTTACCCCGAACCGACAGGCAAATGGTGTGCGGAACGCATAAAAAAACACACCTTTTATCAAGAAAGGTGTGTTAAAAGGTGTGTAAATTTCGCAACTGATTAAAAATCAGCGGTCTTTGGCGGAGAGAAAGGGATTCGAACCCCTGGAGCCTCTCAGCTCAACGGTTTTCAAGACCGCCGCAATCGACCACTCTGCCATCTCTCCGGTCGCATGAATATTTTGCCACGAATTCCCCTCCCGGCCATATCGAAAGAGAATATAATCTATTCGTCGCGGTAAAATCAGGTGCAAAAATAGAATCATATTTCATATTTTCCAATTTTTGCAGCCTATACCGTTTAATTTATTTGCGAAATATTCATTTTCATGCCCCGGTTTTTAACTCTGACCCGGCGCCTGGTAATAGGCGGGACGCATATAATCCCCCGGAATGTAACATATCCAGCCCGTTATCCGCGGGCAGGGCGAACGTATTAAAACACAACTTCATGATGAAATTAACTATTAAAGGTGGTTTTTATTTTTATAATACCCCTACATAAACATAAAAAGTCCCGCCGATATTTTGCTGTTCGAATTATTTACGCTTATTTTGCTTAATTCGCTTTTCGCGAAAATATCCATCCAACTTACTTATGGAAAATTATGACTAAAACTGAACTCATCGAGACGTTAGCCGACCATCTGGGCATATCGCGCGGTAACGCCAAAAAGTATCTGGATACGCTCACTGATGTAGTTATAAATACTTTGCAAAACGGAGAAAAAGTAACTATCCCCGGGTTCGGTACATTCGCCGTCGAAAAAAAGAATGCCCGTATGGGACGCGATCCGCGTAATGGCGCCCCTATAAAAATAGCCGCGAAGAATGTCGTGAAGTTCCGGCCGGGCTCTGAAATCTCGGAAGCGGTAAAATAATCGCCGGGATGCAATCCAACGGCAGAAGGAGTTGCCATAATACGATCACATTAAAACTAAAATCATTATGAAAAAAGTATTACTCGTTTTAACAGTCGCGGCAGCAATGCTTTCGGCATCAGGATGTTCCCAGAAGATGAAAAAGATAAACCTTAAACCATATCCGGAAACTGCGAAGTCCGGCGTGGTAGACAATTACCACGGCACTGAAGTGGCCGATCCTTACCGCTGGCTCGAGGACGACAATTCAGCCGAAACGGCAGCCTGGGTGAAGGCACAGAACGAGGTGACTTTTGATTACCTCGCCCAGATACCTTACCGCGAGACGGTGAAGAACAGGCTTACGGAGCTCTGGAACTACGAAAAGATCGGCGCCCCGACAAGGGCCGGGGATCATTATTTCTTTTTCCGCAACGACGGACTGCAGAACCAGAGCGTACTTTACATAATGAACGGGATGGACGACAAGGAGCCGAAGATATTCATAGACCCGAATACCCTTTCGTCGGACGGCACATCGGCATTAGGCAACATCAGCTTCTCTGAAGACGGAAAATACATGGCTTACACTATAGCCAAGGCGGGCAGCGACTGGGTAGATATTTTCGTTAAGGAAATTCCTTCGGGCCGCGAGCTCAGCGATAAAATCAGTTGGGTGAAGTTTTCGGGTGCTGACTGGGCTGCCGATTCCAAAGGCTTTTATTACAGCGCGTACGACGCTCCGGAAAAAGGCTCTGAGCTCTCGGGACAGAACCAGTACCAGAAAGTTTACTACCACGCCCTGGGTACTCCCCAATCGAGCGATAAGCTTATCTACAGCGACAATCTACATCCCCTGCGTTATTTCAACGGCGCTGACGACGGCGACAAGGGCAAGTGGCTGTTCGTCTACGGCTCGGAAGGAACGCACGGCACCGAGGTGCTCTT
>CAKUKW010000102.1 GCA_934663885.1 uncultured Tidjanibacter sp. | reverse complement strand
ATCGTCCATCGAAGCGACGGAATTATCCGAATCTTTCATGTCGTTCGATGAAGACATAATTTCGTGCTCGGCAGCCTTCCCGGATTGCTTTTTAGGCGATCTGGCTTTTTCAGGCTTCGAAGGATCGACCAGCGTTACGTTCATATTATTGCTGTTGTAAGGAATATGCAGCCCCCGCATCGGGAATATCTTGTAGACCTTTTCGTTCATGTCATAGTAAACATCCCAGAAATCACCTGTCTTAACCCACGCGCGTACAACGATGGAAATCGAGCCGGGTGTCAGCTCCTTCATGGCGATGAAATAAGGCGGTGCCGCCTGTATACGCACGTCCTTGCCAAGCATCTCTTTTATGGTCTGTTTAGCCAAATCGTAATCGTCCCCATAGCTTATGCCGAAAGTCCACTCCACCCTGCGTGTACCCGAAGAAGAAAAGTTATTCACTATGTTGGTCGATAGCCCGCCGTTGGGTATTATTACCGTTTTATTGTCGGAAGTTCTCATAATGGTACTGAAAAGTTTTATCTCCTTAACTGTTCCCTCATAACCCTGCGCCTGTATATAGTCGCCAGTGCGGAAAGGTTTCAGCAGAAGGATCATTATACCTCCGGCGAAGTTCTGTAGTGTCCCGCTCAGCGCCATGCCGATGGCGAACCCGACAGCCGCTATCAGCGCCGCTATCGACGTAGTTTTTATACCCAGTATACTGACGATCAGCATTATGACAATAAGCCATCCGACTATACGAATCATGCTCCTCACGAACGTATTGATGGACGTATCGACATTGCGCCGCACGAATATCCTGTCGATCAGTTTGTCTATTTTTTTGATTAGCCATTTGGCAACGACGATTATCAGTACTATCTGCAGGATTATCCATCCGGTATGGAGCGCCCAGTCCCCGAGCGCCTCCCATCTTTCGGGCCATGTCATCCTGAAAAACGACGAAACGCTCTCTTTGGCGCTGTTGTAGGTATTCTCGAAACCTTCCTGGATATCTTCCGTGTCTATCTGCGGCATTTGTAAAAAGATCATAAGCTAAGCAGGTTTATAAAGAATACTGCTATTCACCGTAACCAGGTGTCAAACAACAGATTCCGAATTGTTAACTGATTTTTATATAACCATACAAAAATTGTGCATTAATTTGTTCTAATGTAAAAAACATTCTGTATATAACCTTAAAGATCAGCGGCAGGGCATATCATATCGCCCTGCAAACCGTATGAGGATACTCAGGCCGGATCTTCCGGCACCGGTGAAAATCTATGTTTTATTTTAAGGATTCCCTATCGAGGCTGAATACATGTGCCCGGCTGTCTTCCGACCCACCGATGTATTTCGACAATATCTTAGCTGCTATAACGCTGAACGTTATTCCATTGCCGCCGTATCCCAGAGCGAACAGCATATTTGGATTCCCAGCGGCAGGGCCGATCAGCGGCAACCCGTCTTTCGTGGAGCTGAAGGTGCCCGCCCAACTCATTTCGGTAACGAACGGGATCGAGGGAAATAATTTGCGGAACTTACTTTCCAGTATCCCCGCTTTCTTGTCGAGCAGGAATTTCCTTGCCACCGTACTGTTGTAGGGAACGTCTTCGCCGCCGACTATTATCCGGTTGTGGTCGTCCGTCCTTATGTACAGATAGGGCTGGCGTGTCTCCCACAGCAGGCTCTTCCCGTACCAGAGATATTTTTCATCCACGGGTTCTGATATTATCGCGAAAGTGGTCGTAAGGTCCATCAGTTTCTCCGGAAGGAAAGACATTGCCTCGAACCCCGCTGCAATAACGACGTATTCGCATTCGATGGTATTTCCGTCGGCAGTTCTCAGAATATATCCTCCGCCTGTGTCTTCCCATTCTGTTATTCCGGTATGGGTGTAGAGCTCCAGACCGTCCCGCTTGATATGGCGGGAAAGCAGCCCTGTTGCGGCCCTGTATGTATCGATCTGGGCGGAAACATGATTTACCAGCGCACCGGGTGCGTCTATCCCCATAAGCGTTTTAAGCTCTTTCCTTCGCAGGAGCTTTACAGGGAAACCATATTCGGTGCGCATTTCATATTCCCTTGTAATTTCCCTCATCCCTTTATGGTTGCTGGCATAGTAAACACTGGGAACATAGGTGAAACCTGCATCCACCTTCGCTTTTTTCAAAAGGCCCTCCAGCTCTCCAATGGATTCCAGGCAGGAATGGTAAGCCATCACGGCATTTTCAACAGGCATCTTTTCAGCCATTTGATAAAGTGGGATGTCTATTTCATACTGTAACAGTGCCGTACTGGCCACAGAACTGCCGGTAGAGGGCGTTCGCTTGTCGAGCACACAACACTCTATGCCCGACTCGCAAAGTTCATGGGCGACAAGTGCACCGGTAATACCGGAGCCTACGACCGCCACCCGTTTTCTGAGATTTTTACGCAGCGGGTTATAATACTCCCAAAGGGGATTTTTTATGATCCACCACGGTTGTCCGGAATAAAGGTCCATAATATCCGCCTGTTTTAAGTGATCAGCCTTTCTTACCAAACAGTCCCCCGACCATATCCATAATACCGCCCTGGGTTTTATTTCCGGTAAGGGAGCCCAGCAGGGACCCTACATTGAAACCGGGCTCATTTTCATCATTCACTTTGTTCCTGAAAAGCGAAATGATTGCGGGAATAACCATAGAAGATATTTTTTGCGCTACTTCGGGTTTGATGCCCACCTTTTCGATGAGATTGGTAACGACATTGGAACTTACGCCCTGAGCCATTTCACTTTTCCCGATAACGCTTTCGGCATTACCGCCAGAATTCAGCATAGACATCATTTTCTCGATATTCTCAGGTGTTGCGTATTTTTTTACCGACTCCACGATAGTCGATGCGGTAGTTTCCACCGCCTGTTCCTTTTTTTCTTCGGGAATTCCGGCCACTCCCGCGACCGTATCCGCAACCTGGCCCTTGACCAGTGACATGATTTTTTCCAGCATAAGATTTCATTTTCAGTATTTGTAAAGAGTATATACAAATTTCCAACCAAATATTCGGTTAAAATTTCGTAAGCAATAAAGACCGCGGTTTTTTTAACCAAAAAATCTTATATTTGCACCTCGCAAGGGCTCGGATGGTGGAATAGGTAGACACGCCGGACTTAAAATCCTGTGGGCAGTAATGCCCGTGCGGGTTCGATTCCCGCTCCGAGTACAGATAAGCGCTCTAAGTATTTAACTTATAGCGTTTTTTTATTTTCCATGGATATCAGAGCTGCAGATGGAGTATGTGCGAAATGATATATTATGTAAATCTTAAAACACACAAAAGCCCCGAGGGGGCTATAAAATGATTCCATGTCATAGTTTGTCAATTTTTTCCGGATACCATAAATAACCACAATTACCACATTTCATAGGAAGTATCCTATCATAATAGTGATAATTGCACTTTTCGCAAATTTTCGTTTGGAAAGCATATTCGTGGAGAATTTTATTATAGGGGGAGCGCCTCTCTCTGCATTAATAGCTCTGCCGTCTGAATAATAAAGATAGAAGTCGGCGCGGCACCTACACCTACATCGAAAAATACAGTGATATCGTGGCGGCAATCGACTACGGCGTATTGGAGTTCAAACTGCATGTCAGCAAGCTGAAAGGGCGGTTTACCCTTGTGCGAACTTCTATGGACGGCCAGAAAGATAAGAACTGGCTGCTCCTGAAAAAGGATGATGGTAATGCTATTCACAACGAATATAACGCGGCTGATATTCCGTCATTTTTTTTATCTTTATCCTGAATACGTTATTTATTCATCTATGAAAACTACTCAGGAATATGTTCGTAAAATAATGCAGCGCTGGGGACTTTCATCCGCCGGGAGGGGATTTTCTACGGGATCAAGTTATATTCAACCAGTTTTATACAATGGTAAAGAGGGGATACTGAAAGTGCCTTATTGTGCCGAGGAGAAACGGGGTAGCAGGCTATTGAATTGGTGGGACGGATGCCACGCCGCACAAGTTTATAAAATGGATGATAATGCCGTTCTGATGGAAGATATCAAAGGCGACGTGTCCCTTAAATCATTGTCAATGGAAGGCCGTGACGATGAAGCAACGGAAATTATCTGCGACGTGACGGCTTCGCTGCACGCTTACTGCAACGGAGAGCCCCCGGAACTGGTAGCCCTTGACGTATGGTTTTCCGACCTGTTTATTTTCGCTGGTAAATTCGGGGATACTTTTAGTAAGGCGGCATCCGTAGCGCGGGAATTGTTGAATAATCAGGTCGAATCCACCGTCCTGCACGGGGACATACATCATGGAAACATACTTCATTCTGCTGAAAGGGGCTGGCTGGTCATAGACCCAAAGGGACTGTTTGGAGATAGGGCATTCGATTATGTAAATATCCTGTGCAATCCTTCAGAGACGGTAGCCTTGGCCAATGGACGTTTCACGAAAAGAATCGAAATTATCAGTTCCCTTAGCGGTATACCCAAGGACCGCCTGCTACGATGGACTTCCGCATGGTCCGCATTGTCAGCCGTCTGGCTATTGAATGATGGAATGGGAGGCGCAGACCTCCGCATTTCTATTTTGGAAAAGGCGTTAGCAGAAATACCAAAATGATGTCCCACCCTTATGGTAATTTTCTCTTAAAAACGGGTTTGAGAACGCATCGCCGCATTGAATACTAATATTTCATTCTTCTCCATCCTTTACACCCTTGTTTAACGTTCTCATTCATGGAAACTGTACCGCTCCATTTTAACCTGACAACAGAGTAATCTGTCTTTCTATTTTGAATGTAAGTTTTTTGACATCTTATTTTTTTGCTTCATACACAAATTTTTAAACCAAAAGCATTAATTTGTGTTATTTTGGATATATTTTCAGGAAAGTGCAATGTGTTTCTATACTCCCATGTCCGCCAAAACAAAGGAGCTTGCCGCTCGTTACGGCAAGAAGGTGGATATTATCGAGCCCCCCTATAGATAGTGAGAAGGAATAGCGCCTCACAACTCATAAGGCGGTTTTTTAATTGTCCACAATCGTCATCCGTCGCCAGGCAGTACCGGAATAGAGCAATCAGAGGCAATATGCCTCCGGCGGCAATCGTTTCTTTTTATCACATTTTTTCGTAATTTTACACATCACGACCTAATTTTGTCATTTCACACATGGAAAATCTAAAAAAACTCCTATCCGAAGAATCGCATTACCGGCCGAGTGAGGCAGTCATGGATCTTTTCCTCAGCAAGATGACGGAAGTACGCCTGAAAAATAAAGAAGCTCTTATACCGTACGGAAAACTCGATACGAATGTCTACATACTTAAAGAAGGTATAGTCAGGATGCTTTATCACGAGGGAGAGAACGAAAGGACCCACGCCTTCGCCCTACCGGGAACGATGCTCCTGTCATGGCACTCCTATTATATGAGGTATCCCGCTTTCATGCAGCTCGAGGCGTGCACCGACTCGACGCTCATGAAGATATCCAAGAAAGAGTTCGACGACCTGATCGAAAGCTCTCCCGAATTCGCGCAGTGGATCCTCAGCATCTCGATGATACAGCTTTACACCTATGAAAGAAGGCTATCCGTCATCAGCGGCAGTGCCAAGGAGCGCTTCATAGGCCTTATAAAAGACAGGCCGATATTGATGGAAAAGGTTTCCCAGGGCATTATCGCTTCCTACCTGGGAATAACCCAGTCATATCTGAGCAGCCTGAAAAAGCAGTTGCTCTATAAGGATACCGAAAAATAAAGTAACCTGCTTCATCCTTACATCGGATTAATTTTTCCACGGCAGGGCCTCATTTTTTTCGATAGTGATAAATTTTCCTCGTATTCTTTAGGTAATCTTGTATTTCGGATCAGGCCGTAGACTGCCCAAACCGACATTAAACTAATCTTACCTAAATATGAGAAAACTTACTTTCAAATTAGCTGTTGCGGCACTTTGCCTCATGATGGCAATTTCCTGCAGCAAGGGGGACGAAACCCCGGTACTGAGCACTGACGCCCCCTCGGAGATCGTATTCGCGGCCGACGGCAGCGGCGGGAAACCGCTCATCATTGTAGATACCAATCAGCAGGAATGGGGTTATAAGATAAATCCTGCCGACGGCAACGGATGGCTTACCGCCTCCTCTTCCGGCAATGAATTGCGGCTCACCGCTGCGCCCAACACCCTACACTCCGCCCCCGGGCCGGTAGCGCTCATTATCACGGCGGGAAAAGCGCCGGCTATAGTGATAACCGCAAAGCAACTGGCTGCGGAATCGGGGCTTTCTATCGATCCTCCGCTTTCAAATCTGACTTTTTCAGCGGACGGAACGATAGCTCTGCCCGGCATGGAGCCGGCCTCGGGTGCGACATTTACGGTCACCACCAACGAATCCGTATGGAATGTGGCGCTCGACCCGGCAAGGGGCCTTGGACAGGAGTGGCTTACCGTGGACAAGGACACCGAAGCGGGCACATTTACCCTGGTAGCCAAGGCTAACACTACGTACAATGTAAGCCCCAATGTCAACATCAGTATCACAGCCGGCAGTACAACCGCAGTGAACATCATTGCCACACAGGAGCTGCGCAGCCCCGAACCATGGGACGGGGTGTCATTGACCGAGGTTCTTCCCGACGAAGACGGCATTTTCCGTATATACGACCCTACGCAACTGGCATGGTTATCGGTGCAGGTCTCAACAGGAAGGCATTTCTGGGATAAGGAATTCGTCCAGATGAACGATATAGACCTCAACGGTAAACTCTGGCCTGGAATAGGATTCTGGCGCGACGATGAAAGGCCTTTCATGGGTTCGTACGACGGTAACGGATACGAAATAACCGGACTGGTACTGGAAAGCGAAGAAGACAGCTCGGGGCTGTTCGGTTATGTGCGGGCCGCCATACTCCGGAATATCATGGTTTCAGGCGCTAAAATATCCGGTGCGACTTACGTAGGGGGAATCTGCGCCGAAAATTACGGCGCCCATATCATAAATTGCGTCTTTGAGGGCGAGATTAAGGGAAGAGCTATCATCGGCGGCATCTGCGGCTTTACCGGCGACGCGGCCGTGATAGAGAACTGCCTCGTCAAAGGCTCAGTAAAGGGTATGGAGTCCGTGGGCGGTATAGTCGGTAACCTAAGGGGGGAAGCTAAAATAACAGGTTGCATCAACGCAGGGGACGTCTCCGGGGATTTCCATGACGAAAACCAGCGCATAGGCGGTATAATCGGGATAGTCGAAGGCGACGTCCTCATCACGGCAAGTTACAATAGCGGAAAAGTGACTGCCGCCATGACTGCAGGCGGTATAGCCGGAGATATGATAAACGGAACTGTTACCGCATGCTACAGCAC